>JAFGTG010000170.1 GCA_016934255.1 Sedimentisphaerales bacterium | reverse complement strand
TGTTATTTGCTTTATAACGATGATTCAGGCTACCAAAGCTATCGGAAAAATACAAATGCTTTTCCTCGCCCGAATGCAAAGGAAACGCGGTTAAAAGGTAAATTTTTCTTGACGGAAGGACCTATAATTTGTTATAGATAATAGTAGTGAAGTTAGTGCCTGCAAGGGGCGGGCATCGGCAATTGTGAGGTCATCCAGCAGGCAACATTCTTCCGTTTTACGATAGGGTATGAGTTTCTATGCATTGTGTGATGGGAACCAAAGGGCTTCAATAAGAGCTTTTTTACTCCCTGGTGAAAATCTATACATTTCAACGAACGGCTCAAATTAGCTTTGTGAGGAAGGAGGTCATTTTAAGCCGGGAAAAAATCCTGGACAGGTCTAAATTGATGCCTGTCGAAAATGAAATGTGCTTTGGTGTGTAGCCGGAGCACAGTCAACCTACTTTACAATTTTTGAGAAGGAGAAAGACTATGAGTAAGATCCTACGTTTTACACTGCTTGTCCTTGTGTTCTCGGCAGCCAGCGCCTGGGGAGCCGATTTCATTGACGATTTCGATAGACCCGATGGCGACGTGGAGAACGGTTGGTCCATTCAGACGGATGGGACCATTACGGTCCAAATTGTCAGCAACGAGGTCCTCATCGCCGGCGAGCAGGGCACCGACTGGGCGCGATGCGGTATCTCACGGGACGTCGCCGATGTGACGAAAGTCTCCTGCGACTTCAAAGGTGGTGACAGCTTCAACTTCCACGTCCGCATCGACGATGCGGACACAGCCGCCTTCCTCGAAATCTACACCTGGGGCGGCCCCCTCATCCACGCCAATTCCGTAGATGGTAGCTGGCCGGGCTGGGTTGATATCGCTGGCTCAAATGTAACACCGGGAGAGTACAATAACGTGATGTTAGCTCAGGACGGCACAGAGTTTGCTGTCATTCTGAACGGCGCGGAGGTCGGTACGCTCACGAATACCGGCATCACCCGCATCGGGAGCGTGCAAATCGCCAGCGATGCAGCGGCGGGCACCGTCGGAAGCCTTCGCATCGACAATGTCATGGTGCTCGGTGAAGAGGCGTTGCCGTATGATATGGCAATCGGCTGCGTCCTGGAAGCCCCAGTGATCGACGGGGAAGTTGATGCCGTCTGGGACGACGCAGCAATGATGTCTTTCGTTCCGCTGGAAGATCCGAACGATGGCTCCGGTAGCTGGAAGGTATTGTGGGATGCTGAAAATCTCTATGTGATCGTGGACGTTGTTGACGACGTTCTGAATAATGATTCGGCCAGTGCCTGGCTGGACGACAGCGTGGAGATCTATTTCGACGGTGGGAATACGAAATTAGACACCGCGTTGTCCGGAGACGACCACCAGTACACGTTTGGGTGGACGGCGGATGACATCCAGGGAACCAATATTACAGGCTATACCGATGGGATTGAGCAGGCTCAGGTAACCACTGAGACGGGCTGGCGGATCGAGGTCAAAATGCCCTGGTTGTCGATACAGAACGTAGAGGCCCAGGTGGGTGATTTGATCGGCATTGATTGCTATTACAATGACGACGACGACGGTGGTGATTCGCGTGAAGGGAAGATGCTCTCCTATTCCGTCGTAGAAGGCTGGAACGACGCCTCTCAGTGGGCGACGGCCATACTGCTCGCTCCGGAATCGGTGGATCCCGGCGTTGAAGGTCTGGCGGCGTATTATGCGCTCGAGAACGATGTGCTGGATAGCTCCGGCAACGGTAACGATGGAACTATCGAGGGTAATCCCACGTGGATTGACGGCGTTTCGGGAACCGCTCTGGAGTTCCATGGCTTGGGCGCAGCCGGCGGCGGCGGAGATTATATCAATTGCGGCAGTGGCGCCAGCCTGAACATTGCCGGTCCGATCTCCATCGCCCTTTGGATAAGGCCCGACGCCGAAGATCCGGAAGGACAGGGCACGGAAACGGCGCCGATGGCCAAGGCGATGAGCGGGATCAGTCCCTGGAACTGGCAGGTTCGATACGGCTGGGGCAGCGATCTGCCCTACATGGCGTTCACGTTCAATACGTCGCCCAGGGCCTGGGCCTACGTCGGCCAAAATCTGGTTAAAGGCGAGTGGTGCCATATCGCATGCTCGCATGACGGCGAAACGCTGAAATGCTATCTCGATGGAGCGGAAACCGATTCAACCCCAATGGGTGAAATTGCCACGGGCGAAGCCCCCGTCCTCATTGGCTCGGATGGTTGGGGGTGCGATTGGATTGGCGGAATTGATGAGGTTGCCATATACAATCGGGGTTTGTCCGATGGTGAGATTCTATACCTCGCCGGTAAATGATTTGAAGCTAATCTTATTCCCGTTAAGCGGAAATGGATTTAAGAAGAGTAGCAATCGGGGCCTGTACCAATGCCGTATAGGCCCCTTTATTTTAAGCCGGAGATAATCAGAACGCTTAAAATGAAGGTATCGAGGCTACATTCTCATGTTTTGAAATGGAATATTTTTCTTGACGGAAGGGTGGAGGATATGATAAGAATACAATATGTGAAGTTTTTATCCGGGAGTGACTGTGTATGATGCGAGCCATGGAGTTTTGAGTGAGAACTTTTTAGCCCGCAATCGAGATTTAACCACTTCAATGAACCGTACTTTTTAAAAGGAAGGAGGTCATCCTGAGCGAACCGAACAATGGAGTGGAGGTGAAGATTACTTTCAGTCGTTCAATGTAGGATTGCTTGAAACAGGCACAAATTCAACATAAGAAGGTTGATGCTTGTGGAAGGCGAAGAGTGCTTTGGTATGTGGCCAAGGTATGAATTTCAGTTAAGGTAATTTTTAAAAGGGAGGACGATCATGTGTAAGAAGATTTTTTATTTCGTTTCTTTTATTTTCGTGCTCAGCCTGGCTTTTGCCAACGGGGCGAAAGCGACTGATCCGAATCTTGTGGGGCACTGGCCTCTGGATGATGGCGCCGGGGACGTTGTGGTTGATGTGTCCGGCAATGGTAATGACGGCACGATCTACAATATTAACGCAGGCCTGGGACTGGATGGCTCAGTCTGGGTGGATGATGCGGAACGCGGCGCCGTCGTTAGTTTTCTCGGTACGGCCGAAGGGGCTTATGTGCGCGCCGGAACCATTCCTCAAATGACACTGACCAACGATTTTACCTGGATCTTTTGGGCGAAACAAAATGCGGAAAACACGGCGAATAACGATATTATTCTCGGTAATCGGAAGGACGAGAATGCCGTCGATTTCGTGCCGCGTCAGTTCATTAAGTTCACCCCGACGAAATTCGAGTGGCACATGAACGGCAACGGCGACGATAACCTTGAATATGACGATATTCCCGCCGATATCTGGCTCCACCATGCGGTTGTGAAAACCGCCGATCAGTTGACCTATTACCGCGATGGTGTCGCATCCAGTTCAGGGGTGATTACTCAAGCCCTGGACTTTCCTCAGCCTCTTTTCTTCGGTGGTGACAACGAGGGGGCCGAAGGAGAGAACTGGAACGGCTCGATGAGCGACGTGCGCATCTACGATCGGGCGCTGACGGGTCTGGAGATTCTGGCCGCCATGGAAAACGTCGAACGGATTGATATGCAAGTCCCCTACGCGATAAAAACCCCCGTTATTGATGGGCAGGTCGATGGAATCTGGGCAATTGCATCAACGCAGTCGTTTGTTCCTTTGGAGGATCCGGCCGACGGTTCCGGAACCTGGCAGGTATTGTATGATGAGGAGAATCTCTATGTGATCGTGGACGTGACCGACGACAGCCTGCAAAATGATTCGACCAGTTCATGGCAGGACGACAGCGTGGAAGTCTATTTCGACGGCGGTAACACGAAACTCAGCACTCCGTTGTCCGGAGACGATCACCAATATACATTCGGATGGACGGCGGACGACATACAGGGAACCAACATTACAGGCTATACCGACGGGATCGAACAGGCTCAGGTCACCACCGAGACGGGTTGGCGGATCGAGATCAAAATGCCCTGGTTGTCGATACAGGGCGCAGCGCCCCTGGCGGGCGACTTGATCGGCATTGATTGTTACTACAATGACGACGACGACGGCGGTGATTCGCGTGAAGGCAAAATGCTCTCGATTTCCACCGTAGAAGGCTGGAATGATGCCTCTCAGTGGGGTACGGCTATCTTAGATGTTATTCCAGAGCCGGTGGATCCCGGGACCGACGGGCTGGCGGCGTATTACGCCCTGGAGAACAATACAGAGGATAGTTCCGGCAACGGGCTTCATGGGACCATCGTTGGCAACCCGACCTATGTTAACGGCCCGGCTGATTATGGCATGGCGATGGAATTCGACGGTGAATCCTATGTGGATTGCGGTTTCGATCCGAGGCTGGACATTACCGGTCCCATCTCGATGTCGATTTGGATGCAGCCCGGGACTGACGGCAGTATAGAGACGGCGCCCCTATGTAAGGCGGATTCGGTCAGAGGCTGGAGCTGGCAGCTCAGATACGGCTGGAACACGGATAAGCCGACCATCATGGGATTTCAGTTTAACGGCACGGATAATCGAGTCTGGGTTTACGTCAATCAGGAAATGGCCGTGGGCGAATGGTACCATGTAGCCGGGGCGCATGACGGCGAGACGGTGAAATGTTATTTAGACGGTATGGAAACCGATTCCGCTCCCATGACCAGTATTGTCGGCGGGCCTTCCAGCTTGCTGATCGGTTCGGATGGATGGAGAAGCGACTGGATCGGCGCAATTGATGAGGTCGCAATATATAACCGGGGTTTGTCGGCTTCTGAGGTACTGTACCTTGCCGGTTATTAAGTCGATACTCATAGGATGTTCCCTGAACGTGGGAATGAAATAGGTTGTTGTAACAACCGGGGCCTATACCCATATCGTATAGGCCCCTTTGTTTTGAGTGAGAGATGCGACTTACGGTCATAACAATTTGAATTCGTCACACATCTCCAGCAGTTCGCGCACGCGCCGGTCGGGCGTTCCGGCTTCGATATCCGCCGCCACGATGTCGCACGGGCCGTACTCGCGCGCAATCCTTTCTAAATCACGCCGAATATCCTCCCGGGATTTGTTGGCAAGGTCCGTCGGTTTATACATCAAGGCTCGCCGCGCGTGAGGAAAGAGTCTCTTCGCCCGCGCCAGGTCGGACTCCAGACCCATATCGATATAGCCCAGGTGAGGTATTTGAGCATAATCGTTTATATACGGATCGGCGTTCCAGGCGCAGTTGTGAACGCCGATGCAGCCGAAGGCCTCCGCCATTTTCTTATCCAATGGAAAGAGGAATTCCCGATATTGCTCCGGCGAGATCATATTCACGAGACAATTGCTCACGGTGATAAAATTCACTTCTACGCCGCTGCTTCGCTGGCATTCGTGGAGCCGTCGGACTGCTTCGATCATCGTTGTGCAAATACAATCGAAAAGCCGATGGCAACGCTTCGGCGCATCGAACAAGTCAGTGAAGAGCGCTTCACCACGCAGACGCCAGGCGTTGTTGAGCACGCCTTGCCAGTTGATATAGCCTTCGACGCGCCCCTGATCTTTGGCAATCCAATCTATTTGAACCATGAGGTCTTGAAAAAAAGGATTCGCATCGAGATCAATCGGTTCGAGTTTATCAATCTCATCCGGACTGAGGACATAATGCTCACAGACCGGCCATCCGTCCTGTGCATATCGAATCGGAACACCATACATCGCAGCGACACTGCAGGCGCCATGAGTTCCTGTTAGGAGATCGAGCGGTTCGTCCGGCTGGTTTATGTTCCCAATCGCAGTCTCCGGAAAGCGACGAGCTAATTCTTTTCGCATAGCGATAATCGCTTCTTTTCGGTAAGCCGGATCAGTATGCCACTTCCGGTCGAAATTCACTCCGATAGCGTCGTGATACCATTTGGGCGTAAAGCCGATCTCCGGGCGTAAGAAAGGCTCTTGGCCCGTCGCTGGTCTGCGTGTCGCCGGAGCGCCCGGCGCAATATAACTAATCAGTTTGCGATTCGAGTAGAGCATGTGCTTCTTGTCCACGCTCTGAATTCTGTGTCCTTCGCACGTAGAGTCTCTATCGTCCCAGTGCCGTGATTTCGCTGACGGGTATTCGCATGTCCATGGGGGTGCCGTAATCCTGATGGTCGAGAAACTCACCGCCGGCCCCGGCGACCCGCCCGAGCGCGAAGAGCATAAAGGCTATATCGCACACACGGCGCAGGGTAATATGTTTGTTCTTCAGCCCGTTCCAGCACACCGCGAGCACGACGGAAGCAATCGCCCCGTCGAGATTGACCGCCCAGACGTTGCGGGCGATCCCGATCTCCTTGAGACGGGCCGCGAGCATGTGGTAAAATTGCAGGAAGATGTTGCCGATCTTCTCGCTCTCCAGGTACTCGGCAATGGCCCGTTCTCTCGGATCGTAATTGACCGGCTTATCCCGAAAGACGGGATGCCCGAGGCAGGGGATGCGTTCGTAATCGACCCCCGCTTCTTTGGCCGCCAACCGCACTTTGCTGAAGCGCTCTGCTTCGGCGTTGACGAGGCTTTGAAGATTCACACCGTGGTTCGTGTCCCAGGGATCGTCGATGTGGACGTTTTTGAAAATGTTACAAAGATATTCGACGGCTCGTCGGCCGTTTCCGCCGTGAACGTCGCCGATGCAGGCGAGAGCGGCGATCATCGCGGTGTTCGGTGTGTTACCGGCGGAGGTTGAGAGCTTTGTCCCCTGGGCGGAGAGGGTGCCCGGACCATTCGTGAGGGCGCCGATAAGGCATTTTTCTACGGCTTTGGCCTCGAAATCCTTCGTCGGATGCCCGGTCCACGAAAAGAGAAGCGATTCTGCAAAGGAACCTTTTTTCATTTCGTCGGCCAGCGACCGGCCGTAGATTTTTGTTTCGAGGCCGTCGTTTGAGGAGGCATGGCTGGCGTTGCGCATCGACCTTCTGGCGGGATTGCCTCCGATCGTCTCCGTCGTTAGATGTTTCACCTGCGATTTGTATGGTTTCGGTATGTCGCCGGGAAAGAGGATGAGTTTTCTGGATAAGCGCTTGCCCAGGCCATTGGACTCGTA
>JAFGTG010000169.1 GCA_016934255.1 Sedimentisphaerales bacterium | reverse complement strand
TTGGAATATCTCTCCGATGCCGCGGGATTGACGATTCTTTCCGATGAGCCGCTTTATAACAGCCGCATGACCGTCATCAGCCGCCAGGCGCTCCCGTTGGACGAAGCGATTTCTCTGATCAACTCCATCCTTAAGGAACGAAATCTGACGACCGTGCTCATGGGCAAAACGTTGAAAGTCGTCGCCCTGGAGAAAGCCAAGACGGAAAATATTCCCGTCTTCAGCGGCCAGGACCCGGACGTGATCGTCCCCAGTAACGACGTCGTTCACTATGTGATCCCCGTCCGTCATGTGACCGCTACGGCGCTTAAAGAGAACCTGCAAAGTCTCTTGCCCGAATATGCCAGCCTCGAGGCCAACGAGGACGGCAACGCCCTGATCATAACCGATACCACGGCCAACGTCAAACGCATCATGCAGATCATCAAAGCGCTGGATACGCACATGTCCTCGGTGGCGGAAATCAGGGTTTTCCGTTTGACCAACGCCGAAGCCAGTAGTGCGGCCACTCTCATTAATACCATGTTCCAGCAGGAACAACAGAGCGGCTCCCGCAGCCGGCAAGGCGCTCGCAACCCCATGGAAATGATGATGCAGCGGATGAGTCGCGGCGGACGGAGCAGTGGCGGACCGGGCGGCGGCCCGGGCGGTGTAGGCATGGGGGGACCCGGGGGGGATCAAAGTCAGACAAGCGGCGGGAGTCTCAATGTCCAGGTCGTCGCCGCTGCCGATGAACGGACCAACTCCGTCGTCGTCCGAGGCCCGGCCGAGACCCTGGATATTGTGGACAGTATGATCAAACAGTTGGAGGATACGACCGCCAAAGTCGCCGGTGTTAAAATCTTCCAGCTCAGGTATGCCGACGCCATGAATACCGCCGAGATGATCAATGAACTTTTCGGGGACGAAGGCAGCTCCTCCCAGAACCAACAAGGCGGTCGGATGATGTTCCGCGGCCCCGGAGGAGGCCCTCCCGGTATGCAACAAAGCAATGAGACGGGCAGCAGTACGGCCACCGTCTCCGCGGCGGCGGACAGCCAGACCAACACCGTTGTGGTGACCGGCCCTGACAATATCTTGGAAATTGTGGCTGATGTGATCAAAAATCTGGACTCACAGCTACCTAACATTGCCGATGTCAAAGTCTTTCACCTGGAGTATGCCGATGCTCAGGACACGGCGGAGCTGATTAACGAAGTCTTTGGCGAAAGCCGAACATCATCGACGACGTCGCGAGGGTCGAGTCAGCAAAGCCAGCAGGTCCGATTCCAGAGGGGGGGGGCCGGCGGTATGATGGGACCGGGCCAACAAACCACGTCCGGCACAAGTGTCTCGGATGTAGCGATTATCGCTTCCGCGGATTCGCGTACGAATTCCGTGGTTGTCAGCGGTCCGGCCGAAACGCTGGAGATTATCGCGGGTGTCATTAAGGAGCTGGATGAGAATCCCGAGCAGGAACGCAAAATCTTTGTCTATCCCCTCAAGAACGCCAGTGCCGAGAACCTCAAGGAGATCATTAACAATCTCTTCTCAGAGATGCAGTCCCTCAACCAGGCCGGAAGCACGACCGGCCAGCAATTCCAGGGCCAGAGAGGCGTCCAGCAGACGGGCGGCGGCGCCACCACAGCGCAATCGTCAATTTCGTCCAGCAGCGACGACCTCTCGGAAGATACCTATTTAGAAGCCGACACGGACACCAATTCGTTGCTTGTCCTGACCTCGTCGAGAAACTACGAATTGCTGAAACCGATCATCGATGAGCTGGATAAGCCCATCGGCCAGGTGTTGATTAAAGTCCTCTTCGCCGAAATCACTCACGGTGATGATTTGGACGTGGGGACGGAATTCTCCGCGTGGAACATTCGTGGCACGCAAGATGTCAACAACGTAACCGTCTCGACGTTATTCCCTCCGACGCCGACGAGCGGTCTGACCGCGACCGTGCTTGACAGGACATTGGACGTAACGATTCGCGCGTTGCAGGAGACGAGTAAACTCAATATTCTCTCGCGGCCCTACATCCTGGCCAGTAACAACCAACAGGCCACGATCACCGTCGGCGAGCAGATCCCGTACGCCACCGGCGAGAGCTTGACGACCGGGCAGTCGCAGACGCAGACGGAATACCGGGATGTCGGTATTATCTTACAGGTCACGCCGTCGATCAATCCGGATGGTCTGGTCAATATGACCGTCCGACCTGAAATTTCGTCCACGACGGGCGAGAACGTTCAGATCTCAGAAAACCTCAGCCTGCCCGTTTTCGCCACGCGTACGTCTGAGACGAAGGTGGCCATACGCGACGGCCAGACCATCGTCATCGGCGGTCTTATGAAGGATGAGGTCCGGGATACCGTCAGCAAGGTGCCGCTGCTCGGGGATATCCCGATCCTGGGGAACCTGTTCAAGCGGACGACGCAGGAAAAGGATAAAACGGAACTGCTCATTTTCCTGACGCCGCACGTGGCGCCGGACGCTCTCGCACTGAATCCTATTTCCGAGAGAGAGCGCAGACGAAGCAACCTGCTCGAGGATGAATCTATAAAGGATATTTTCAAAAAACATATCGACGCCATGGAAAATACGGACGTGGAAGCAGAACAATCCACTCAAAATCAAAACGCGAAGTCGGTTAGGGATACATTGTATGGACTCTGATTCATTCGCGTGCGAAAAGCGCGTATAACCTATTGCATTCGCCTAAGCCCCTGCTTACTTTCCCTCTTCGGACTTCACCGAGCAGGGGCTTCCTTTTTATCTTCGCGTCTTTTCGGAACCGATGAACGGGTCAGGCGTGTACGTGATAGGTAAAAATGGCTTTATCTGCGTATTTCTAAGATTTCTTCGGCGTTTTTTAAGACAAATCGCTGATTTCGTCGGAAAATTATTGATATGGAGACGAAATTACATTATTATGAGACTTCAAGCTGGCAGGAGTATTTTAGTGAAGTGAATACGAGGCAATTCCAATTCGTATTGTTTTATAAAAAGCATGAACATCGGTTCTTTTTATGTCGATGATTCATTGCTGCAATTAAACTAATTTTTTAAGGAGGCTATGTTATGTTAACGAAGAAGTGTTTTTTCCTGACAATTGTGATGTTGCTCAGTGTGAGCGTGGCGATGGCGGCGGATCCACCCAAGCATCCCGTCACCGGGGAGGCGCTGGTATTCGAATGTCTCAGAGGGACGCCGGATGCCATCGACGGCGATTTGAGCGATTGGAAGCTGGGCGGTATGGTCCCGGCCGTGGTGGATTCGGAAGGGCAAATAAATTCCGGACAGACGGCGTGGAGCGGCCCTGAGGACTGTAGCGGACAGTTCTATTTCCTATGGGATGACGACAACATCTACATGGCCGTCATCGTGAAGGACGACAAGCTATCCATGAATAAAACCGATGGAAACATCTGGAATGCGGACTGTATCGAAATGTTCTTCGCGACGCTCAACGCCGTTTCGGGGCATGAAGAACATTATCAGTACGGTTTTAATGCCAATAACCAAACGTGGAACTGGTGCAATATGGACGGCGCCGGTCAAAGCGCGATCGATTATTTAGAAGTCGTTTCTACCGTCACGGCCGATGGCTATATCTGCGAAGCCGCTATCGCCCATGGTGAAATGCTGTCCTTGGATTTTTCCATTGGCAACACGATCGGATTTCACCCGGTCATCGACGACACCGATATCGTTAGTGGCGATCGAGAAATTCAGATTACCTTGACCAGTCTGGAAGCGCACGACCAAAGCCAGGGATATCCACATCTGTTTCTCTCCGGCGCTGAGGTGACTCCCGGATACAGTAGTAGTCCGAGTCCCGCCAGCGGCGCCGTGATCAATGATACATGGGTGACTCTGATGTGGCGCGCGGGAACGTTCGCCGATTCTCACGACGTGTATTTGGGCGATGTGTTCAACGATGTCAACGACGCCACACGGGATTCTGAGATCTTCCGCGGCAATCAGAAAACCACGATGTTCATCGCCGGTTTCCCCGGTTATGCCTATCCCGACGGACTGGTTCCGGGTACGACCTACTATTGGCGAATCGACGAAGTCAACGCACCGCCGGACGAGGCCGTCTATAAGGGTAAAGTCTGGAACTTCTCGATTCCGCCCAAGACGGCGTATGGTCCGAACCCGGTCGATGGAGCCGAACTGGCGGAAACGTCGGTGATCCTGACCTGGACGGCGGGCTTCGGCGCAAAGCTGCACACGGTTTACTTCGGCGACGATTATGATACCGTGAACACCGCGACCGTAGGCGTCCCGCGCGGAACGGCCCAGTACAATCCCGGCACGCTTGAAGCGGAAAAGGTGTACTATTGGCGAGTGGACGAGTTTGACGGTTTCGGCACGTATAAAGGCGACGTATGGGCCTTTACGACGCCGGGCGCGATTGGAAATCCCCAGCCGGCCAACAACGCCGACGATGTGTCGATGGCGACGGTCCTGACCTGGAGGGCGGCTACCAACGCGACCTCGCATCAGGTGTACCTGGGATTGGATAAGGACGCCGTGGGCGGCGCCACGAGCGCCTCGCCCGAATACAAAGGCGCCAAGACGCTCGGAGCGGAAAGCTACGACGCCGGGTTGCTCGAAGCGAACACGACGTACTACTGGCGTGTGGACGAGGTTTACGCGGGAAAAACCGTTAAAGGTCCCGTCTGGACCTTCACGGTTGGTAGCTATATTCTGGTCGAAGATTTCGAGAGCTACACGGATAACGACGCAGACGGCGAGGCGATCTGGCAGACGTGGATCGACGGCTACGGCATCGCCGATAACGGCGCGCAGGTCGGCTACTTAATGCCTCCGTATGCCGAACAATCGGTTGTCCATGGCGGCGCCCAGTCTATGCCCTTGATGTACGTCAACGAAGCTGGCGTATCGAACTCGGAAGCCTCGAAGACATTAACCTCGCCGCGTGACTGGACGATGGCGGGCGTTCAAAACTTGTCACTCTGGTATCAGGGTAGCTCGGCCAATGCGGCCAATCCGATGTACGTGGCGATTGCCAACAGCTCCGGCTCGCCGGCCATTGTGATCAACGAGGCCGCGGACGCCGCACAAAAAGGCGGTTGGAGAAAGTGGGCCATCCCGTTACAGGCTTTTGCCGATCAGGGCATTAACCTGGGTAACGTGAACACGATCGCTATCGGTGTGGGCAGCAAAGCGGGCGTATCTGCCGGCGGTACCGGGACGCTCTTTATTGATGACATCCGACTGAATCGACCGTAAAAGTGAGCTAAAATGACTAAAGTGTCTAAAGTGAGCTAAAGTGTATTTGTCAGACTTTAACTTTAGGCACTTTAGTCACTCTAAACTTTAGGCACTTACAGTTTTCATTTGGGGCCTATACGAACCGTTTGGGGTTCGGTATAGGCCCCTTTTATGATTGTAGGTCGGGATCAGATATCTCCAGCGAGGGACAGTGCCGTATTTTCAATCAATGGAGTATCCCGACCGCCGTTCCAAACGCGGACATCTGTGATTTCCACCTCGGTTTTTAGATCTTCAAGATAGAGGTCATCAGACCGTCTATAATGAGAGACGGCGAAGCGCCGGCTGGAGCCGGGCATAATCGGGCCGTGCCAGTCATCGTCGGCGGCGATGGGAGTAGCCGCCCACTGATTGGACTCATCGAGAATCTCCTCTCGCGAGTCAAGAATGATGACGCGGAGCGAAAGAAGAGAGACTACTTCGTCGCCGTTATTGGTGATTTTAATCTCGGTGCGCATGCGTCCTCGCTGCTCATCCTGGACGGTCGTCTTGGCCAGGATATCGAGCTGATCGCGGTAATCCGGCAGGCGACGATCGTTCAGGAGATCGCCCAAAACCGGGGGCAAGGATTTTTGCAGAACGGGCAAACCCTGGACGGCATCTTCGATCAGCGATGTGACGATTTTTTCAGATTTGTCCCCGATGAAGTGCATGCTGTAGAGGACGACCGCGGTGCCGCTGAGAATGATCGTAATCAAAAGGGCGCACAGCCCCATGACGAGGGCGGATAAGAACGTATGGCGCTTGTAGGTGATGTGTGGGTAGTCGCTCATAATATCGACCCTTTCAAAAAGCTTATTATTTTAGTTGTCCCATTATTCAGTTAGTCGAGGGTCGTCTTCGATGATTTCAGACTTTTCCCGCTTTTTTCAGTATTTTCTCACCTGTGCGGTTCGTATCAAACGATCTGTCATTCCCGCGATGGCTTGGCCATGCCTTACGGCAAAGCGGGAATCCACTTTATAGGTTACGTTTCTGGATCCCTGCCTTCGCAGGGATGACAACAGGGATCGGTTAGCATAAGTAAGGGAGGTGAATGTTTACGGGGATTTTTTAAGAAAGCCCGCGGTGGATTCCATGATGCGGGCGCGGAGTTGCTTGCTCTGGCTTTTGGCGTTTTCGGCTCGGAGGTCTTCGAGGTTGGCGATACAGAACGTGCAGCCCAGCGTATTGAGATGAAAATCGATATACTGACGCCACTCGTCGTCGAGCGTACCCAGCAAAAACGCTCCGATCGTGCTGCGTTTGGGACAGCTAAATCGCTGCAATCTCCAGGTATCAGTCAAAAGGTTCTCGAATTCTTCAGACGACGGGGCGATGGGAAGGCGGGCTCTTTCGATACGTTCGCGAATTTGCTTGAGACTGCGGTGCTTAATCAGCGCGATGGCTTTTTCCCGCAATCCGAGGATTTTAGCCACGTTCTTATTGGGAAGCTGGCAGTAAAACAACAGTTCGATCACCTGAAGATCCCGAAAGTTCAGAGAATCTTTGAATCCATCCACCAGTTCGGACAGGGCATCCATTAATGCGACTTTCTGTCGTTCGTATTGCTCGTCGGCCCTGACGTACCAGCTTGCCGTTTGGACCGGCCCGGCTAAATCGGCAAACGGATCCGATGGTCGTTCCTGGCCCTGGGTATCATACGTATCCTGAATCAGGCACGTATGCGTGGCCTGATGCCGGCGATAGCTGTCGATGATCTTGCGTCTGAGCAGCGAAAACAGGTAGGTTTCGAGACCGCACTCGCCCCGATAAACTGGTAAGCTTTTAATGAAAGAGATGAATGTTTCCTGAACGGCGTCCTCGGCGTCGGCGGACTGTGCGAGTTTCGCACGGGCAAAACTCACCAGCCGGCCCCGGTAGCGGTCAACAAATTCCGACCACGCCTCCGTGTTGCCCCGGCGAATTTTGTCCAGCAGATACTGCTCGGCCTTCGTTACTCTGCTCATGCGTGCTTTCATGAAGAAAACTCCCCATTCTACGGGGACGAAAAACGTATTATAAAAAAAGTTTTAAAAAATTGAAGTCAGGCATATATTATTTTTGAAAATCTTCTGTTGTGATTTTCAAAAGATAATATCCAATTACTCCGACAGCATTTTTGTTAACACATGGAATGATATGCCCATCTGTTACCGCCGCCGTAGAACATTTCCAGCTCATTTAAAAAAGAAAAAACCTTAAACGAAAAGATTTTTTCTTTTTCAAAGTATGCCTGACTTCAATTTTTTAAAACTTTTTTTACGACAGAAGAAGAATGATCGCAATGGCCGCCAGAACGATCCCGGCGATCCGTAAAGACCATGTATAATAACCTTTCGTGGCCGCATTGAGGAAGGCATAAACGATGGTAATCAGTGCAAGCAATCCGAAAACGGTGAAAAACATCTTTGCCCAGCTCATTTTCATCGCTCTTGCTATCATCACCTTGTGATGAGCTAACTGTTCGAGTTTTGAGGTCGAGCCGTCGATCAAAAGCGCCTGTCGCCAAAT
>JAFGTG010000168.1 GCA_016934255.1 Sedimentisphaerales bacterium | reverse complement strand
TCTTTTGGGGCAGGTGCACCTTGCCTCCGAAGACCGTTTCATAGCCCGCTTTATTGAAAAGCCGGCCCAGCGATTGTTCTCTCATGGGCTCCGTCACATCGGCGCTGGCGGAGTCGCCGTTATGCCTCATGCCTATCGCGCTGGGCATGAGGCCCGTCTGCAGGCTGAACCGGTTCGGCACGCACACGGGATTGCAGGCGTAGGCCCGTTTGAACCGGATGCCGGAATTCGCGAGACGGTCCAGGGCGGGCGTCTTGAGCCATGTGTTCCCCGTGCAACTCAACATCTTGGCCGATTGCTGGTCGGTCATAATGAAAAGAATGTTCGGTCTTTGATCTTCCCTTGCCAATGCGGATGACTCCGGCATCAGGCCGAGAGCCGTCGCCGCCGTCGCGGCTATGAATTCTCGTCGTTTCATTTTCACTCCCATTTCTGTAATTCGATAATATTCCCCTCGGGATCGGTCATATAGATCAATGTGATCGTTCCGGCACCGGCGATTTCTACAGTTACCAGGTCGCCGATACACCAGCCGCCCGCCGCAAGCACTTCCTCCCTGGCGGCTTCGACGTCATCGACCTCGAAGGCAAGATGGGCAAAACCCGGCCGATTGATCGCTGTGGCCGGGCGTTCTTCTTCTTTATTGTATTGAAATATCTCCAGTGTAGGTCCCTTGTCGCCATAACCCGGCAATCGCAAATGAATCCCCCGGACCTCGGCTCCCGGCACTCCCGTGCACTGTTCCACCCATTCCCCGACGGCGTGCCTCTCCGGCGGAACCGGCTCGCAGCCAAGAACTTGCTCGTAAAACGCCGCCACCTTCCGCCAATCTTTGGCGACAATATTCGTATGCGTGTATTTTGCTTTCATTATGTTATTGCCCGTTTTACAAGGATTACATTTGATTATCCATAGCTTTAGCAGTTGTACGTAAAAACGTGGCGATTTCGTGCATGTGCTTCAGGTGCATGCCCGAAATTAAACCCTGCCTGTCCGGGGGGACGTTGAGCAGGTAGTTGGCATTTCGCTCATTGCAGAGCTTGAGCATTTTCACAATATCCTGGGTGTTCCTGAGGTGTTGGGGCTGGTCCGTTGTGTTCCAGAACCAGGTCTTTGAGATCTTATCGCACACTTCGGCAGGGATCGTATTGCCCTCGGGTGGCAGGCCTTTCGAATCCCAGGGAAATTCACAGCTATAGATGTCGGAGTCCCTAAGACTGTGGGCGTTATTGCCGATGACCAAACACTTCGGTTGAAGTGATTTGACGTGCGCCCGGACCTCCTGCCAGTGTGAGCGGGTGTATTTATTGTTATACTGGTCGATCCAGAGCAGGTCGATGGGGCCGTAGTCGGTTAGTAGCTCCGTCAATTGTTTCTTGATGAATCCAACGGTGTCTCCAATCGCTTCCGGCGGCAGGCCGTGAAGGTCCGGCTGACCTTCGGGGACCGCGTTGCCATGCCGGGGATTCGAGAAATCATTGGGGAAACAGTAATAAAATCCGACGTTCAGCCCATGGGCACGGAAGGCATTCACGAATTCGCGGACGATGTCTCCTTTGCCGTTCTTATAGTTCGTAAAGCGCGTAATATCGTGCGTCGTATGCTCGCTATCCCAGAGGCACCAGCCGCCGGTATGCTTTACCGTGAGAACGCCATACTTCATCCCGGCCGCATGCGCGACCTCGGCCCACTGCCGACAATCCAGGTTGTCGGGTTTGAAAAGAGCCGGATCTTCGTAGCCGTTGGCCCATTCGCGGTCCACATACGTGGCCATGTTGAAATGTAAAAACAAACCGAAACGTAGTTTCAAGAAATCTTCACGCAAAGCCGCTCGTTCATAAGGAGTCGTGGATTGCAGAAAGCGGACGCAAACCGGTTTGCCAACGGATACTTTATCTCCCGTCGGTTCGAGGGCTCCGGTGTTTTGATTGATCCGGAAGACGACGATGCTATCACTGCCCTGGTTGGCGACGAGACAGAACATGCCTGTCGGGTCGATGTTGAAATTTCGCGGTGTCTTGATATCGGCGGTCTCATGCTCGACGAATGTTAGCCTTCCCGTCGCAGGATCGATACGGTAAACGGCAATACTGTCGTGTCCACGGTTCGAACCGTAGAGGAACTTGCCACTCGGATGCACTCGAACTTCGGCACAGGTGCTGGAACCGTCAAAATCGCTTGGAAGCGTGGGGACGGTTTGAATCTCCGTTAGGGCGCCCGAAGCCGGATCGTAAGCAAAGGCTGTGATGGTACTGTGGAGTTCGTTAATGACGTAAGCATTTTTTCCATTGGGGCTGAAGGCGAAGTGCCGCGGCCCGGCGCCGGGTTCGACCTTGGCGAAGGCGGGATCGTTGGGGACGATCGTTCCCTTTTCAACGTTCAGCTTGTAAATCATGACCTTGTCGATACCGAGATCGGCGATGAAGGCGAAGCGATCATCGGCGCTGACATTGATCGAATGGGCGTGTGGACCTTGCTGACGTTTTAGATTGACGCTGGAGCCTTCGTGCTGCACAAAGCCGGTCGGCTCTGCGAGGCTGCCGTCTGGTTGGATCGGGATCACCGCGGCGCTGCCGCTGCCGTAGTTGGCGACGAGCACGTTCTTGCCGGCGTGGTCGATACTCACGTGGCACGGGCCGGAGCCCTTTGAGGATTGTTGGTTGAGCAACCTGAGAGTTCCCGTTTCCATCTCGATGGCATAAGCACTGACGGAGCCCGCACCGCCGGACTCGCTGACGGCGTACAATAACTTTCCGTTCGGATGAATCTCCAGAAATGACGGATTCCGGGCTTCCGCCGCTAGCGCCGGTTCGGAGAGTTTCCCCGTATCGAGGTCCAGCGTGCTGCGATAGATTCCTTTGCTGGCATTCTGCCCGCCGGTGTATGTCCCGAAGTAAACGGACAGTGATTCACCTGAAACGGTTGATACGGCCATAAAACAAAGCATTGTTGCGACAAGAATTTTCTTAATCATGATGCAAACACCTTCCTAACTTCATGTTACTATTTAATGTCGAATCCACCATCCGTCTTCGACGAGCGTGCTTAAGTATATGAAAATTACGGTTTCTTTTCCATAAATATGATGACAACCTTGTCTGTTAACTTCTTCGTTCGTATCTCTTGATAGCCTAGGTTCCGGTAGAATCGTATGTTATTTTCACTACGTTCCCCCGTGAACAATTCGAAGCGGCCGGCTGTTGGGAAGTGTCGCTCGATTCTTTCCATCAGTTGCGTTCCGATTCTTTGTCTTTGAAAATCGGGGTGAACAATCAGACGGCCAATGAAACAGGTATCTCCATCAGTAGATGCTCGTACCGATCCGATAATTCTTCCCTGATACGTGGCTTTTAAGAAGACCATCGATTCGAATTCTTTCCGAATTTCTTCCCGTGTCTGGGTCAACGGGGGAATCGAGAAGTCGTTATAGAGCGCCGCTTCGCTTTGATAGGCAACTTTTTGAAGATCGAGAATCTCATTTGCATCATCAAGATCGGCTTGCGATATCCTCAGTTTCTTCATTGGTTTGATTCCTCCCCGGATCGAGGTCGTTTCATTTCACGAGCAAGCGAGCGGCTCGGGCGGCGACAAGCTGGCACGGCAGGCAATAATCCGCCACGCGCCTTCCCGGCGGGAATGTTACCTGCTCATAGGCCGTCAGATGTCCTTCGGCCTGGTGATAGGCGACATGTCCGTACAAGCTGAGCAGGAAATCATCCTTTCGTCCGAGCGACCATAATCCATAGAGGTAATCGGCCAGGGGCCAGTCGTCCAAATGGCCTGAAAATCGGGTCATTCCACAGAACTGCCCCCCGGCCGAGAGGCGTGCGTTGACGATTCTGTTCGCCATATCTCGCGGCAAAAGACCGCTGGATAGCAACTCCGGCCAATAGCGGTAATTCGTATAGGAAGCTTCTGTCGTTCCGGTCAGACAGGCCGGTCTTGCCAGAGGTTCGGTTCGCGGAGGCAACCACCAGTCTGTCGGATCATCGGGCCATGTCTTACGGATGGCGCGAAGTGTATCGTGGATCAGTTCGGCGCAGACTTTTCGGATGGTGGGTATCGTCGTCGTAGGAGTGGCCTGCCGACGTTCGCACAAATCGGCCCATCGTCGAAGTCCTTTCACGACCCAGGCGTTGTTGTGAAAGTATTTGCCCGTATCTTTTCGGGTATCAGCTTCAGGGACTCCGCTGATGAGACCATCTTCTTTGAGCGCGGAGGCTCGGAGTCGCAAGAGGTATTCACTGATTCGATCCAGCGCTTTGAAGCCTTCGTCCCACCCGTTCGCCGGGCCGGCTCGTTCCTCCAATAAGGCCGCCGTATGAAGAACCTGGCCGTACTCGGTAATGGATGGTCCGTAGTATTTGAAGGTTCCGTCGTCTTGCACGAAATGTGAGAGCCAGTAACGGAAAAGCTGAACCGCACGAATATTCATGCCCCAGCTCGACAGGGCATCCACTGAGGCGATAATGGTCGGCGGGAATCCGTCGTGTTGATCGGCGGCGTAGCTTCCCACGCCGTATTTGGGATGGTCGCCGCGAAAGGTCGCGTCGATATGGGCGAGTCCAGTCTTGACGGAGAGATCCAGGAACGGATGTCCCGTATTGATGGCCGGTTGTGTTTGCAGCTTCTTTATGTTCTCGGCGATGATTCCGGGATCGAAAGCGGCTTCACCCGTCGTGTGGGGGAATAGGGAGCGTATTGTATCCAAATCGAGTGCGCCGGAGATGGTGCTGCGAACGGGATCTTCTCGTGCGTCCTTCCAAATCGCTAACGTATCCCTGGATACAGCAGAAAGCGTCCGGGGCGAGAGGAGTATTACCGTTGATATCATAGCGTTTTGTTTGATGAAACGACGCCGGGTGATTTTCGTGTTTATCATATTTTTCTGCACTTGTTCTTTTTTGATTATTCAAACAGTTCGATATTTCCACCTGTATGGATAAACAGTACATTGGCGTTCTTGTCGAACCGGCCTATGCGCAGGTAGTCGATCAGCCCGGCGGCCGCTTTGCCCGTATAGACGTAATCCAGGAAGATGCCCATCTTCCGGGCGAACAGGGCCACCGCTTCCTCGCAGCCGGGCGTTCTGATGGCATAGCCTTTGCCTATATAGCTGTCGTCCACGATGATACTATCCGGCTCTATTTTCGCATCAACCTGAGCAGCCGTCGCCCTGGCCAAATCGAGAACGTCTTTTTTGAGTTCATCTTGTGGCTTGGCGACACTGATTCCGATGATACTCCCGGGCCAGTTTGCCATTGCCCGACCTACGATGAGGCCCGATTGGGTCCCGGCCGAAGACGAGGCGTGCATGATGGCGTCGAATTCCACACCCAGGCGGGATTGGTCTGCCGTGATCTCGGCGAAGGCATCCACGTAGCCCAAAGCGCCGCGCGGCGTGGAGCCGCCGACGGGCATGCGATAGATTGTCTTGCCCTGTGACGTTAGCTCGGTTTCCAACTTTTCCGCTTCTTCGGCCCAGGTATCCCAATCGGTGGAATCCACATGGTGGCACGTTACACCGAGCAGGTGATCCAGTCTCAGGTTGCCTGTTGGATTGGCCGGCTGTTTGCCGCCGAGGACGAGATGGACGTCCAAGCCGCAGGCCACGCCATACGCGGCGGCCATCCGGCAAAAATTCGACTGGTTCGCGCCGATGGCGATGAGGGTGTTGCATCCCTGGTCACACGCCTCGGCGAGTAGGAAATCCAGCTTTCGGGTCTTATTGCCCCCAAATCCGAAACCCGTCAGGTCGTCCCTTTTGCAATATACATTGACGCCGTACTCGTCCGAGAGACAATCGAGTCGATAAACCGGCGTCGGTAGAAGCGAGTGATGCAGCCTCGGGAACGACTCTATTTTTTCCTGAATCATTAATATCAAATCCGGCACGTTGTTCATTTCAGTAATTCCTGTGTGTTATCATGTGTAGCTTCGGTATGGATTTTTTCAAGTCGTTAATTGCTTCTTGACTTATGTTTGTATTATGTATCTCTAAATACGTGAGTTGCTTTAAGCCGTGCAACTTCCGTAAGCCGCGATCTGTGATCTTGGTTTCGTTGAGTTTCAAACGCTGGAGGGTTTTCATTTTTATGATCGAATCCAGGGCCTGATCCGTGAGAGAGGTTCTCGACACATGGAGCGTCGTGAGTTTCGGGAGGCTTTCAATCTTTTTAATCCCATTATCCGTTATTTTCGTGTCCTCAAGGAAGAGCCATTCAAGGTTTCGCAGATGGCCGATATGATTCATACCCTTGTC
>JAFGTG010000167.1 GCA_016934255.1 Sedimentisphaerales bacterium | reverse complement strand
TAGCCGTGCATTTTGCCCGTGAGGACCATCTCTTTTTGTGCGGCGTTCCAGTACGGATCGTGGGTTTGGGCGTTCTCGAACTGCTCGGGCGAATAGGCATAGTCCCGTTTGTCCTTGCTGTGGAAGTTCAATGTCCGGTGCACCCAGGGCGGAAGGCAGGCGAACGTGTCGTAGTGATCGTTGTAGAATACGAAGTTGTGGCTGAGCTCCCGGCGGACGATGAGCTCTTCGAGAAAGGCCTCTTTACCGGCGCCGACCGTCTGTTGAGCCTCCAGGGCGATATAGAGCGGTGAGATCTGACCGAAATGCAAATAGGGACTCATGTGTGAAACGTAGTCCAACGTGGGATCGTTTCGTAAGTCGGCGAAGTATTCCAGTTTGTTTCGCAGGAAGTCACGGAGTCGTCGCTTGGCTTCGTTCGTCCCCCCGTGGTACGACTCCACTTTCCCGACGGTTTTGTCGATATTGAGTTTCGAGAGGGCGGCGTCAATATCGTCAATGTCGAACGTGTCAAATATCAGGTCGAGGGAATCCTGCTCCGGTTCTTTGTGATTCAGCGGAATGAGGTAATGATGGAGCTTCTTCATGATCCGTGGCCGGAGGACGCCGGCGGAGAAATTTTCTTTGGTTGATGCCTCTTGGACGGGGACGATCAGGTTTGTTTCAACTTCACATAAAACACAATCAATTCGGTCGGCCACGTTTTCTCGCCATTCTTTTTGGATTCGCAAGTGTCCCGCGTCAACGATCACCGAAGCAGCGGCGTGGGCCATTTCCACCGCGGCCGAATCCGGCGACTGGTGCAGAATGACCATTTGTATGCCCAACGCGTTGAGCGCCGTTCGAACTTCACGGAGCCCCTCCAGCATGAAGTGGTAATGACGTTCATTCGCTTCGGGGTAGTCGTTCATGAGACCGAAGGCGACAACGACGGGTTTTCTTAATTTGTTGGCCGTTCGGATCGCGTATTCGAGCGCATGGTTGTACTCGACCCGCTGTGCGGCCTGCATCCAGTACAGCACGTAGTGCCCGTTGCGCACCTGTTTGTTATTCAGTATTTTTATTCTTTCTGGCAGAATCATCGTTGTTCATGATATACATCAAATCATCTAAAAAATCAAATTATTTGACAAAATTAGGTGTTTCACTATATTGGCAATGTGGTTTGGAACGAATACATTCAAAGATTCCTGAAAAATTGAAGGTTAGGCATATATTGTTATAGAAAATCTGTTTCACGATTTTTTAAAGATAATTTTGTATCTTATGACAACGCATTATCGAGCAAATATTACACTTTCTAATTTTAGAAAGAAAAAGAAAAGAGATTTTTTCTTTCCAAAAGTATGCCTAACCTTCAATTTTTCAGAAATCCGGGGTTCTTTTGAAAGAAGGAGATCGAACAATGAGTGAGCTCAGACTTTCGTGGATTGCCGTGATAACCGTGTTTTTTATGGCATTGAATCCTTTTGCTTTAGCGGGCGCTTTATCTTCCTCGGATGAAAAAATCCCGATCATCTTCGATACGGATATCTGTGATGACATCGACGATACGTGGGCGCTGGCTTTGCTCGTTCAGTCTCCCGAATTCGAGGTCAAGTTGATTACCGTCGCCGTCGGGAACACGCCGTCAAAAGCAAAGACGGTTGCGAAATTTTTGGAGATCGTCGGCAGGACCGATATTCCCGTCGGCATCGGCGTCAAGCAACGGGACGGCGCCCACCGGCAGGATGCCTGGGCGAAAGATTACAAGCTCTCGTCCTACCCCGGCACCGTTTACGAAGATGGCGTCCAGGCGTTGATTGATACGATTATGAACTCCCGGGAGCCAATTAAAGTGGTTGCGGTCGGTCCGTTGCCGAATATCGCCGCGGCACTCGAGCGCGAGACGCGTATCGCCGAGAAAGCCGAATTCGTCGGAATGCACGGCAGTGTTCGGCTGGGCTATGGGGGAAATCCGAAACCCAGCCCCGAGTACAACGTCAAGGCCTATGTGAAAGAGGCTCAAAAAGTTTTCACCGCGCCCTGGAAAATGACCATTACGCCTCTGGATACGTGCGGCATTGTCCAACTCGAGGGTGAGAAGTATCAAAAAGTGTTGAGGAAGAACAGCCCGTTGACGCGGGCGCTGATCGCCAACTATCACGCTTGGTACAGGCAGGGGCTTATCAATGAAAATAAGAATTTCATCGGGACGGAGTTGAATAGAAAGATCAACCAGAAGCTTCAATCGAGCAGTACCACTCTTTTCGATACGGTCGCCGTCTATTTGGCGATGTCAACCGATCTGGTGCGGATGGAAGAGCTGGGGATCACAGTCACGGACGATGGATACACGAAAATCGACGATAATGCTAAAGTGATTCACTGCGCGACCGAATGGAAAGACCTGGGTGCGTTCGAGAATTTCTTAGTCGAGAGATTGACGAAGTAACTTACCCGGTTCACTGTCATCCCTGCGAAAGCAGGGATCCAGAAATGTGACGGTTGTAGTGGATTCCCGCTTTGCCGAAAGGCATGGCCTAGCCATTGCGGGAATGACATGTTATAAGATAGCAGGCTAAGCTTGGAACAGAGACAACCAAACATCGTCGTGATCGGCAGTTCCAATATGGACCTTGTCGTCAAAGCGCCTCGGATTCCCGTCGTAGGAGAAACGATCCTCGGCGGAGATTTTCTTATGACGCCCGGCGGCAAGGGAGCCAATCAGGCCGTAGCGGCGGCAAAGTTAGGTGCGAATGTGTATTTTGTCGCCAAGCTGGGCAAAGATATCTTCGCCCAGCACTCCCTGGCCAACTTTGCAAAAGAGTCGATTCACACGGACTTTATCATCCAAACGGAAGACGTTTCCTCCGGGGTGGCTTTGATTACCGTGGATCAGGCGGGTGAAAATGTGATCGTCGTCGCCCCGGGCGCGAACGGGAAACTGTCGCCGGCGGATGTCGAAAACGCGCGACCGGCTTTCGTTTCGTCGAGGACCGTGGTGGCGCAGCTCGAGGTGCCGCTGGAGACGGTCGAATGCGCCGCCCGGTTAGCCGATCATTCTGATGTGCCGTTTATTTTGGATCCGGCCCCGGCTCAAAAGCTGAGCGTGCAGTTGCTCGAAATGGTGGACGTGCTGACGCCGAATGAAACGGAGGCCCAGATTTTAACCGGTATCGACGTGACGGATGAGGATTCGGCGCGGCGAGCGGCGGGAAAATTATTGGCCCTGGGGGTCAAAGCGGTTATTCTCACGATGGGATCGAAAGGTTTTCTCATCTGCGACAATCATAAGATGGAATTCGTCTCGGCGCTAAAGGTCGATGCCGTCGATACGACCGCGGCGGGAGATGCGTTTACCGGCGCTCTGGCGGTGGGTCTCGCCCGGGGCCGGACGCTTCGCGATGCGGCGGTGTTTGCCAATCATGTCGCGGCGCTGTCCGTGATGACGATGGGAGCACAATCTTCGATGCCCAGCGCCGAGCAAGTTGAACGTTTTATCGAACAACGATTTGCAAAAGGAGTAAACGATGGTTCATAATAAAAAAGTAGCTGCGGGTATTTTCGTTCTTTGGGTCGTGATGTTTCTTCTCGTACCGGCTGGCTGTAAAAAGCAAGAGGCCGACAAAGAGGGTGGAGATTCAACAAAAACATCCGAAGCCGCCAAACCGAAGGTGGCTTTGATTATGAAGTCGTTGGCCAACGAATTTTTCAAGACGATGGAGGAAGGCGCGAAGGCGCATCAAAAAGAACACGCCGAAGAGTATGATCTCACCGTGGTCGGCATCAAGGACGAGCAGGATGTCGGCAAACAGGTGGATTACGTTGAAACGATGATGGCTCAGAAGGTGGATGCGATTGTCATTGCGCCAGCCGATTCCAAGGCCCTGGTGCCCGTCTGCAAGAAGGCGATGGATGCGGGGATCATCGTCATCAATATCGATAATAAATTCGATGAGACGGTCCTCGCCGAAAAGGGCGTTAACATTCCGTTCGTCGGCCCGGACAACCGCAAGGGGGCCCGGCTCGCCGGGGAGTATCTGGCGAAGAAACTGAAACCGGGGGACAAGGTGGCGATTATCGAAGGGATTCCGAACGCGTTCAACGGGATTCAACGCAAGCTCGGTTTTGAAGATGCGATGAAGGCGGGGGGATGAACATCGTTAGCTCGCAGTCCGGTTACTGGGAGATGGCCCGGGCCGAGCCGATCGTCTCGGCGATCGTCACCGAGCACGCGGACCTTAAAGCGGTTCTTTGCGCCAATGATAATATGGCCCTCGGCGCCGTCTCGGCCGTTAAGACGGCCGGAAAAACGGAGGATATCCTCATCATCGGTTTCGATAATATCTCCGCCGTACAAAGGCTTCTCAAGGAAGGCAAAATCCTCTGCACTGTCGATCAACACGGCGATAAACTGGCCATCTTCGGCATCGAGTACGCCCTTGAAATGCTGGAAGGGAAAGGGACGCCGTCGGACAAAGAGACGCCCGTTGATTTGATCACGGCCCAAACGCTTCAATGAAATCCGCAACGAGCAAGACGATTTTCAACGCCGCCGGCGTCAGCAAGTCCTTTCCCGGCGTGCAAGCCCTTTCTTCGGTTGACTTTGACCTGAAAGAAGGGGAGGTTCACGCTCTCGTCGGAGAAAATGGTGCCGGTAAAAGTACGCTGGTCAGCATCATCGGCGGTTTGCAACGTCCTGATTCGGGGCAAATGGTCTTTGACGAACAGGCGTATCGGCCGAACGCCAAAAGAGAGGCCGAGGCACATGGCATTCAAATGGTGATGCAGGAATTGAACCTGATTTCCACGCTTACCGTTGCGGAAAATATCTTTGTGGAAAAGCTGCCCAGCCGGTTCGGATTTGTGGATTATCGCACACTCAATCAATCGGCCAAGGACGTCATGGGACGCGTCGGGTTGGGCGAGGTTTCCCCCGATGTTCCCGTCGGGCTTCTTGGAGTGGGTCAGCAGCAAATGGTGGAAATCGCCGCGGCGCTCTCGCGGCGTTGTCGAATCCTGATTTTAGATGAGCCGACGGCGTCTCTGACCGACCGCGAGATTGAGCTGCTTTTCGCTCAGATTAACAAACTCAAAGCCGAGGGCGTGGGCGTCATTTACATCTCCCATCGGATCGAGGAAGTCATCGCTATCGCGGATCGTATCACCGTACTGCGGGACGGAAAGATTGTCTCGACACACCCGACGAGCGAAGTCAATGTGGAGGGCGTGATCCGAATGATGGTCGGGCGCGACCTTGAGGACGAACATCTACGGCACGACTCAGAACAGGGTTCGGTCGCGCTTCGTGTCGTCGGACTCACCGTCGGTGAGAAGGTGAAAAACGTTAGCTTCGAGGTTCATCAGGGCGAGATTCTGGGCGTAGCGGGCTTGATGGGCTCCGGCCGGACGGAAACGATGCGCGCGGTGTTCGGCGCCGACCGGGCGGACGCCGGGCAGATTTACCTGCACGAAGCGACTCAATCCGTTGACGTTCGCTCGCCTCGTGATGCGGTCCGAAACGGCATCGCGCTTCTGACCGAGGATCGTAAGGAACAGGGACTTTTGTTGCCTCTGGCGGTCCGAGAGAATATTTCCCTGATACGACTGGGCGGTGTGAGCCGGTTGGGCTGGATGGACCTGGCAGAGGAACGTTCGGTGGCTGGTCGTTTTATCGCGGCCTTATCGGTGCGCTGCTTGTCCGCCGAGCAGACGGTCGGTGAGCTCAGCGGCGGCAATCAGCAAAAAGTGGTCATCGCGAAATGGATGTATCGGGACTGTGACATTTTGATCTTTGACGAGCCGACCCGGGGCATCGACGTCGGGGCCAAGTTCGAGATTTATCACATGCTCGGGGATTTAGCGGACAAAGGTAAGGCGATCATTTTTATCTCGTCGGACCTCAAGGAATTGATGGCCGTCTGCGAACGTATCATGGTCATGTCGGCGGGACGGATCGCTGCGACATTCGACAGGGGGCAGTGGAGCGAGGAAAAAATCATATCCGCCGCATTCAGTGAATATGTAGGCCATTGAAACGATAGATTATGGCAATTGAACGTATGAACAGAAATAAAAAGGATGGCTTCGAAAATGTAAAAATTAAAGATCAAAACTAAAAATTGTGGTATCCGCCTTCGGCGGATGACTTCCTTAATTTTGCATTTTACATTTTGATTTTTGCATTTGTTTTTGAGGCTGCCACCCTGTTAAGGATAGAAATCCAACAAATTGGGTAGTTGTGCATGAGAGAAATAGTCAAGAACAAGATATCCGGATTGCCAACTGTTGTGACGGACTATCTCGGAATGGCGCTGGCCTTGGTCGGGCTCATTATCTTCCTCGGTCTCAAGGCAGACAATTTCTTCACATTGACGACCTTTCGGACGATGGCCAATCAAGTCCCCGATATCACAATCGTCGCCGTCGGAATGACCCTGGTGCTCATCATCGCCGGGATCGATTTATCGGTGGGTTCCGTGATGGCGCTGGCGGGTGCGGTGCTGGGTTTGTGTTTGATTCAGTTTCATCTTCCGTTGCCTTTGGCCATCGCCGCATGTTTGCTGGTCGGTGTCCTCTGCGGCGTCGTGAACGGACTCGTCGTGATAAGCTGGAAGCTCCCGTCCTTTATCGTCACGTTGGGGATGCTCGAGATCGCGCGAGGGGTGGCTTACTTGGTTACACAGTCGCGCACCATTTATATCGGCGAGCCGGTGGAAGTCATCTCGGAAGCTTCCATCCTCGGTCTTTCTCTTCCGTTTATTATCGCCGTGTTGATCGTCGTCATCGGACAGTTAACGCTCTCTCGAAGCGTCTTCGGACGTTACCTTATTGCCATCGGCACAAACGAAGAAGCGGTCCGGCTGTCCGGGATCGATCCGCGCCCGATTAAGTGCGCGGTCTTTGTTCTGTGTGGTTTTCTGACCTCCGTCGCCGCGGTCATACACACCGCTCGCTTATCGTCGGCGGATCCGAATGCCGGTTACGGGCTGGAGCTTCAAGCCATCGCCGCTGTGGTGATCGGCGGCACAAGCCTGATGGGCGGGCGGGGTTCCGTCATCGGCTCGTTTTTCGGCGTGCTTATCATCGCGGTCCTGGGAACCGGCCTGGCGCAGATCGGCGCGCAGGAATCGACCAAACGCGTTATTACGGGGTGCGTGATCGTCGCAGCCGTCATTTTGGATCATTACCGCCATCGAATCCGAAAATCACAGTAAACATGAAATCCTAATCAAAAAGATACGTACGCTCGAGGACTGCGGCGTAGCCGTTTAGAATTTGGAATTTCGGCCATTTGTTCTTGTTTAGGCTTTAGAATTTAGGATTTCGGATTTGCCTTAAATTCATGTTTTTGCGGATTTAAGGCCTGTTTAGAGCACTTTCTACTGCTTCGGGGGTTGTCCTATAAGGATTCGCTTGACAAATTCCGAGAAATTCAGTAGAATTATAACTCAGGCAATCAGGAGTTTAAAACCAGGAGAAAGATCATGCGCATCGTTGTAAAACAAAAAGATGGCAATACCAAGGAGTTTCAGTTTGCACAGGGACCGATTTCCATCGGCAGGGGGGCAAACAGCCAGATTTTCCTCCCTGATAAGGCGGTATCGAGACAACATGCGATTATCCACAGCACCGACGACGGCGAATGGACTATCGAGGACATGGGATCGTCGAATAAAACATATCTTAACGATAAAGCCGTCGATAAGGCGGCGATCAAGCATGGGGATTGTCTTCGCATCACGGATTTTATTATCGAAATTATCCTCGAAAAGGACGCGCTCAATGAGATGCCGACTCACCCGGAGGATACCCTTCAGCTCGAAGCGGCCCTGGCCACCCCCAAGCATGAAACAGTGGTTCGTCGGCCGGATGCCCAGCATGCCCCGGCGATGAGACTGGCGGCCGGCCGATTGACCGATTTCTCCAAGGCAACGGAGCGTATCTTTGCCGCCGGCTCACTCGACGAGTTGTTACTCACTCTATTGGATGTAACAATGGAGCAGTTCAACGCCTACCATGTTTGGAGTGCTTTACGCCTGGCGCCAGATGGCCCGATGATCTGTCACGGGGGCAAGCGCCGCGACAGTACGGTTGTTCAGTTGGACGAGTTGCAGCTTAACGAGAAAATTACACAGGCGGTTGAAAAGGGTCAGTTCTTCGTGCTGCCGCGCGTCTCGGCGCAAATGGAAGCAAAGGACAGAATCCGTTCGGCTATGGTCGCGGCGATCATGCGTCCCAAAGGTTGTTTCGGTGTGATGTATGTGGACAACGCCATGATCCACGAGCACTACAGTCTCAGCGACCTCGACTATCTGATGCTCATTGCCATGCACACCGCCGCGATCCTCAAGCGGTTCATCGAATAGCCTGTCGTTCCATTCAGCGGCGTTATCACGGATAAGACTGGCTTGAGGGATCGATCATGGATGAGAGTTTGAGTAAGCGCAACTTTTTAGGATGGAGGGGAGGGAGTATTGCAGCGACACACCTAAAGGGTAGGACGGTCCGGAGTGCAACGCAAAAAAAGCCGAATTTCATCCTCATTTTCGCCGACGATCTCGGATATGGTGACATCAACGGTTTCGGTTTGACAGAACCGTCCGTTGAAACACCTCATCTCAGTCGCATGGCGGCCTCCGAGGATTTTTATACCCCCGATACACCTGACGACCTCTACGCGGATGTGATTCGGGAGCTGGACTTTTCGATTGGCCGGATCTTTCAGAAACTCAAACAATTGGACCTTGATAAAGATACGTTCGTCATCTTTACTTCGGATAACGGACCCTGGTATGGCGGGAGCACCAGGGGCCATCGCGGTATGAAGGGCAAGACCTGGGAAGGGGGGCTCCGCGTACCCATGATCGCGCGCTGGCCCGGGACGATTCCCGCCGGGATTGTCAACCCCTCTCCGGCCGGGACGATTGACATCTTTCCCACGATCCTCAATGCCGCGGGAGTCGATATTCCCCGCGATCGTATCATCGACGGCGAGGATATCTGGTCGTTGTTGACTTCCACCTGAGCCGACCTCAACTACGATTAATAGAAGTTGGCCGATTACCTTTAAGGTTACAATCATTTTATACGAGTAGAGGAAAAGATGTGCTTATGAAAATCCGGATGGCATTGTTATTCTTGCCGATAGTTCTTATTGTCGTGGGTTGGACAACGGAGATAGGCTATGGTACGGATGCTTCTGTCCTGGTGCAGTCCAACGAACCTCCTGTTATCCCGATTGGACTGGATGCCTACCGTATGTGGGACAGATTGTGTTACCATCGCATTGGTGTCCGAGCCTATATGCGCAGCACGTATGATCGCGAAGGAAACAATCGAACGGCGGATGCCAGTCATTTTCTCTATCAGGAATCCGATGATTTCAGCGTATCACTCGACGTCAAAGGTCCGGGCGTCCTCTACTTCAAACGCACCAACCACTGGCATGGAAGCCCGTGGCATTATGAAGTGGATGGAGAAGATTTCATCGTGACAGAAACGGCTACCGCCGATCCGGTTAACGCCAAAAAGACACTCAAAGAGACGACCTATATCCCTGAGGAATTGTTTCCGAATCCGCTGACCTGGACTTGGTCAACTACGAAGGGGGCTGACCTGATGTGGGTTCCTCTGCCGTTTGAGGAATCGTTTCGTATCGCCTACAGTCGTACTTTTTACGGCACGGGTTATTACATCTATCATATCTTCAGCCCGGAGATGAAACATCTCAGCCGACCTCTTAAATCGTGGGACAAAACATCGCCGCAAAGTGATGTATTGGAATTGCTCAATCGGTCCGGTCGTGATATCGCGCCAACCGGAAAGGACGTGAGAACCTACACGGGCACATTACAAATGGAGCCGTATGAGTGGACGACCATTGCGGAATTGACCGAAGCCCCGGTGACGATTCGTGCGTTGAAGCTCACCATACCGCGAGAAAAGGCTTATGCGTTCGGACAATGTCGTTTGCGTGTGACCTGGGACCATCGCTGGCATGCTTCCATCGATGCCCCGATTGATCTGTTTTTCGGAGCGGGACATCTCTATAATAACAACAACCGCGAATATCTGGTTAAAGGTTTCCCTTCGGTCATCCGCTACGACTCGGAACATGTTTACCTGTCATGCTATTGGCCGATGCCTTTTTTCCGCCATGCGAAAATCGAAATCCAGTCCACGGGACACACTATGGTGGAACGAGAGGGCTTGGCGTTCAAGGATATGAAGTGGGAGATTCGCACCGAAGAGTTCGATGGTCCAGTCAATCACGTTGGTTATTTCCATGCGACGTATAGCGACCATCCCGAGCCGGCGCTCGGCCGAGATATGATCTTCTTAGATACCTCTCAAGTTGAAGGCGGAGGCCATTGGAGTGGGAACTTTGTGGGTATGAGCTGGATCTTTACACGTAACGGCTATCTCCCAACTTTGGAGGGCGATCCGCGATTTTTCTTCGACGGAAGCCGGACGCCTCAGGCCTGGGGTACCGGGACGGAGGAATGGGGTGGTGGCGGCGACTATTGGGGCGGACGCAATATGACCCTGCCTTTTGCCGGCCACCCGGTCGGGACGCGAAAGAAGGATGCCAAAAATCAAAACGATCTGATCAATTCCGCCTATCGTTTTTTGATAGCGGATATTTTTCCTTTCGGCAACCGTGCAGTGATCGGTCTGGAACACGGAGGGACGAATACCTCGACGGAACACTATTCCGGTGTCGTGTATTGGTACGGGATCGATTCGCCCAGTTTGGTTCTCACCGACCATTTCCATTGTTGTGATGAAAAGGTCGAAATCCGCGAGCACGAATATACGTCTCCCACGGCGAGTCAACCTTACACGCTTGTTTCTCGCTACGAGTGGGGTCCGGACCACCAGGGCGCGCGAATGCACTTCCCCGCCGAGCAGGACGACGTGCGAACCATGAAGGGGACGTCGCAATTTAAGATGCGTCTGGACCCTGATAACCTCGGTGTGATGCTTCGCCGAAAGTTCGATTACCTGTATCCGAACCAGTGTGCCAGGGTGTCGGTCAGGCCGGATCAAGCTGATGCGGAATGGCAATATGTGGGTCTATGGTACACCGCCGGGAGCAATACCTGTGTTTATAGCTATCCGCGTTCCGAAGGAGAACTTGGTAAGACGCAGCATACCATCATCACAGGCAATCGTCGATGGCGTGAAGAGGAATTTCTCATTCCACGTCATTTGACCGAAGGCGTCAAACGCCTGGAAATCAAAATCGAACACGTCCCTATCAATCGGGCACTTTTTCCTTCTCATCCCTTTCCGGCCGAGTCGATATGGAGCGAGTCACGCTATTGGGCTTATTGCTATAAGATGCCGAGGGTGACACTGGCCACAAGAGACTGGAACGCAAAGGATAAGTAACTTCCATTATATTTCATTGTGAGCGACTCCGCTGTGTTTTGAAATACTCAATGTGTGCTGCAAACCTTCATCCAGATCGATGACCGGCTTTCAGTCAAGGACATTTCGAGCGAGCGATATATCGGGTTGCCGTTGTGTTCCGATCTTGACGCGATCGGAGAGAATGGATACTCTATCAAGAAAAGGAAAAAATTATGACCGACAAGCAATATCCTTTTGAGATTTCTTTAGCTGAGTGGTCCTGGCATAAGAGGCTTTTTGGCGAGGCCGAGCCGAAAATGGACCATCTCGACTTCATTACCGAAGCCCACGCCCTCGGCATTAAAGCGGTCGAATACGTCAATATTTTTTTCATGGATAAAGCCGAAGATGCGACGTATTTAGCCGAGATGAAAAAACGTGCCGACGATCTGGGTATAAAGTCGGTTTTGATTATGTGCGACGATGAGGGCCATCTCGGTGATCCCGATGCAAAGCAGCGTGCCCGGGCCGTTGAGAACCATCACAAGTGGATCCACGCCGCCAAATATTTAGGCTGCCACTCGATCCGGGTCAACGCTTACTCGGAAGGCTCGTACGACGAGCAGCTCAAATTAGCCGCTGATGGTTTGCGTGGAATAAGCGAATACGCCGCGGGACATAAGATGAATGTCATCGTCGAAAACCACGGCGGCCTCTCGTCCGATGGGAACTGGCTGACCAGCCTCATGAAAGCGGTGGATTTGCCCAACTGCGGGACATTGCCCGATTTCGGCAACTTCCCGCCGGAGACCGATCCTTACGAAGCCGTCGAAATGATGATGCCATACGCCAAATCCGTCAGCGCCAAGAGTTTCGATTTCGATGGAGACGGCAATGAGACCAAAATTGATTATCGTCGGATGATGAAGATCGTTCTCGACGCCGGCTACGAAGGTTACATCGGCATCGAGTACGAGGGCGAGAGACTCAGTGAAACCGAGGGCATCGTCGCCACAAAGAAACTCTTGGAGAAAATCCGCGTCGAACATACGAAGTCTTGAGGACCGACTCAACCATGTCCCGTCATGTTGTCCAGACAGATATGGGCGTTTCTTTTCAGGCCTTCCAGACCTAAACGTTTAATGACAGAGTCTCCAAATTCAGCATCAAATGATTCAGAACTCATATCCAGAATCTTTCGGAGACGGAGTTCCGCTCTATCGCAATAAAACTTGAACTCTTTGTTCATACCTGGCGGCGCTTTGCGTTGATAGGGACACACACGGATACATTCCTCACAGCCGAAGAGCCTGTCACTTATCTTTTTGGCTAGTTTCGGGGGAATCGGGCCTTTGTGTTCTATCGTCAAATAATTAATGCATCGGCCCGCGTCGAATTGCCCATCGAGCCGTAAAGCACCAGTTGGACAAACCTCGATACATTTTTTGCAGTCCGCGCAGTCGTCTATGATCGATTCATCAGGTGAAAGATCCAGATTGGTGATAATCTCACCTAAGAACATCCGGCAACCGAGTTTGGGATTAATCAGCATGTGGTTCTTGCCGATAAAGCCCAGTCCGGCTCTGACGGCTAATGCCCGTTCGGCCACGGGCGCCGAATCCACACAGACTTTGAACTTCAAGTCACCGCCTGCAAAGGTGTTTAAGAAGTCAACGAGCTTAAACAATCGTGCTTTTATGAACGGATGGTAATCTTCGTATTGGGCGTACGTAACAACTCTGCCTGTCGGCTTATCTTTATGAACTGGTTTTTGTTCTTTTTCCAGACGTGAAAAATTAAGGCCGACAACGATAACCGAACGAGCATGTTTAAAAAGCTTAGCCGGATTGAGGCGTTTCGACAGATTTCTGTGCATGTATTCCATTTGGCCTGCGTAGCCGGACTGTAACCATTCTTTCAAAATCTGTGCTTGTTCGGAACTTATCGGCGAGACGTCCGTGATCCCGACCAGATCGAAACCCAATTCAATCGCTTTTTGTTTGATATTCTGGGATAAATTCATGAAGATTATTATACACCATCCGGCTTCATTTATTTAGAGGCTCTACCAAAATCGAATATATCTCGAAAAGCCGTTTGTTGATGGAACGGCAGAAAATCGTAGCGTTCGATCTGTTCCTGATTTGACGGGACATAAATCGAAAGTCCGAAATGATGAGACTTGTTAGAAAGCTCCGACCCTTTGATGGCCTTACTGACGATAAGATGTTCTTCGCACCAATCCAGGAAACTATCGAGTTCTCCACGGGCAATACCATTGTTGGCTGAGTCAAGAGCCTGAAAGTAAGCCTTCATATCGTAGAACTTCTCATCGTCATATTCAAATATAGGGGAACAGGATTGCGGCGGATTGAGCTTCGATTCTCGCTCGAAAGACTTGAGAACTGGAGCGAGCTTTTCCGGGAGGTTCCGTAGCTCGCTATTATTTATCAGAGTGTATAGAGTATAGTGCTCATCTTCCTGTATGATCGTCTCGGCCAGGACGTCGCCCGTCATATTGGGATCGTGAGCCACTGAGGCGAGCGTTTTTGTATAGTATGTGTTGGGCGCACCGACGATGACGGGCGACGCCATGATGTACTCGCCCGCATCCAGAAAATTATAAAGGTTTTGGAGGGTTGCGCGCCCGCATTGTTGTAGAAATAAAAGTCTGACTTTTCCTTCCACGTTTTTATTGAAATCAGCAACAATCTTCCCCGCTTCCGCGGCGGGAAGCCATTGTCGAGAATTCGACGCATTGTTCCCACTTCGATTTTTTAACGGCCTGTCGTCCCGGCACATGTCGTTTAGCCTTCCGCCGTGATTTAGAAAAACAATACAGTAATTCCTGGCTGTCCATTTGGCTTGTACCCATCGAAAATATTTTTTCAATTCCGCCAGGTCGGCGCTATTTTCACTCTCAAGATAAATTTCTTTTCTTCTCGGCTTTCCCAAAGATGGGTACAAAGCGATTCGCTTCATCCCTGTACGATCGGCATAATCCGCCTGGACCACAACCGCGATCTTCGAGTTGATGATTCCCTTTTTCTGGTCCCTGAGGATCGTCTCCGCGTAACGGCTCAGATCGTTGTCATACGACATGTAATAGATAAACACCCATTCATACGTTCTTTCTTTCAATAGAACGATACCTGCACCTAAAGAAAGGATCAGAAATATCAGTAAAAGCCGTTTAAGGTGATGTCTTCGGTACTGCATATCGCGTCTCTTATGATGCACTTACTGCTCGAAAACTTATATTATAGCATCCATATTGTAGCAAAATCACGCTCTTCTCGCGCTTTGTTTCTTGTGATAAGCACGTTCAGGTGATTATACTAACTTCATGAAAAATTCAAAAAACAATCAGACTCGTATTATCGGCGTCATCCCGGCACGGTATGGCTCTTCTCGTTTTGAAGGCAAGGTGCTGACGGATATCGCCGGGAAATCCATGATTCAACGGGTGTACGAACGTGCCCGCCAATCGAAAACACTGGATGAGCTTCTCGTCGCTGTCGATGATCCACGCGTTCAATCGCACGTAGAGACATTCGGGGGCAAGGCCATTCTGACCGGCGCTCACCACCAATCGGGAACGGATCGAATCGCGGAGGTCGTCGAGAAAATGCCGGTGGACATCGTCGTGAACATCCAGGGCGATCAGCCGCTGCTCGATCCGAATATGATCGACGAAGCGGTCCAGCCGATGATCGACAATCCCGATATTCAAATGTCCACCTTGAAGCGGGAAATAGACAAAGACGAGTTCGACGATCCCGGCGTCGTGAAAGTCGTGGTGGACGAGAATAATTTTGCGCTCTATTTCTCACGGTCGCTCATCCCCTACCCGCGCTACGACGAGAACCTGCACGTTTACGAGCATGTCGGATTGTACGTTTATCGCAAGGATTTTCTCTTAAAGATATCGAAGATGCCGCAAGGTTATCTGGAGAAATTGGAATCGCTGGAACAGCTTCGCGTGATGGAAAAGGGGTATAAAATCCTGGTCGTCGAGACGAAAACGAACCGGACGGCGGGCATCAGCGTCGATACGCCCGAAGATCTCAAGAAAGTGGAAAAAGTCATCAACCAGATGAAAGGCCAAAGCAATGGTCATTAACAAAAAACCGATTGAACAACTCTACGAAAACCTGCCGCCCGACACGAAGGAAATGCTGGATCATGCTATCGAAAGCATCGTCTCCGCCAAGAAAGCCGGCGGCAAGGTGGTCATCGTGACCGGCAGCGGGCCTAACCTTCACGAAGGAGTGACAACGCTCATTGCCGAGCTGATTCACAAAGGCGTCATTGACGGCGTCACGACCAGCTCGGCGGTCATCGCCCATGAAATGGCCGGGGCGCTGGAAGAAGTCAAAAGGGTGGATGGTTTGCAATTAGGATTGACTCAAGAAATACTGCCTCGCGGCAATATCTTCGAGGCCACCTTGATGTCGGCTGATTTTCTGGAAGAACTCAAAAAGGAAATGCTGATCGATACGGAGTTGCTTGAAAAAGTGCTCTCGCATGATGGAAGCGTTATCATCAAGGCCGCCGGGAATATAGCGTATCCGTTGGGATTGCGTACGGAGAATCTGGCGAAAGAGATTCTGTTCATTGCGAAGAGTAAGGGCATTCCCTTCGAGCGGGTCGCCGGGGCGGGGGCCGATCCTTATACAATGCTCGGCGCCGCGTACGCGGAAGGTATCCCGATCCTGGTCACGATTCCGCAGTTAGTCGGCGGCGGAATGGTCGGGTTGGCTATCGGGGATTCTATTTCCATTACGGAAAGGGCGACGAAGATTGCCCGGATGATCCAATCGGCTGACGTCATTATTGAATCCGCCGTAGCCCTGACCCAGGAAATCCACGATGGTCCGTTCGAGACCTACACTGGGCACGGCCTCTGGTCTCAATGGGAAGGTTATGCCACGTATAGTCTCAAAGACAAAACGTTGATCCGCATCGATCTCGACCCCGCTTTGAAAAAGGCCTGGGAATTCGAGAAACAGTCGAGCCAGGTCCAAGCCGCGATCGACAAAGGATTGCCCAAAACCAAACTGATGTCGATTCCTTTCCGGATGGAAATGTCCGGCTTCGCCCGCCTGGAAAAGAGCATCCCGGTCGTGGCCGATTTAGGCGTCGTCTGGCCCATTATCGCACTTCGCCTGGAAAAGGAGCTGGGAATATCTCTCGACTTCATCTCCTACCCGCAACAAAGTCCCGAAGGACAAAACATGCGGAAATGGATCGTCGAAAACGTTCGGCCCATCGTAAAGAAAAAATTATTTCAATAGAATCGAATGAAGACGTTCAACATGATTAGAAAACACCTTTTCCACTTAATTTTAATCCCGATCCTGCTGCACATGTTAGGGTGCTGTTCTCACGCGAAAGAAGATTCTCACGGCGTCGTGCTGAGCGAATTTATATTCGAAGAAGCTCCATTCGCCCGGTGTCACGCCTCGACGATCGCCGAGACAAAGGACGGCCTGGTTGCGGCGTGGTTCGGCGGAACCCAAGAAAGCCAGCCGGACGTGGGCATTTGGCTGTCTCACCGTGGACCGAGCGGATGGTCGCCCGTGAGAAAGGTGGCCGACGGTTCGGAACTGTCGGGCAGACAGGTGGCGTGCTGGAATCCGGTTTTGTTCCAACCGACATCGGGTCCGCTCATGTTGTTTTATAAAGTCGGAGACGACGAGCCGGAATGGTGGGGTGAATACAAGACTTCCAACGACGGGGGAAAGACCTGGTCGAAGCCGACTCGGTTGCCCGACGGATTCCTGGGGCCGATCAAGAACAAGCCCGTTCAATTACCGGATGGTTCGATTCTGAGCCCGTCGAGCATCGAGTACTATACGAAAAACCGGGAGGTATGGCAGATACATCTCGAATGGTCGAAGGATATGGGGAAAACCTGGGAAAAAATCGGACCGCTCAACGAGGGGAAGAAGATCAACGCGATTCAACCCTCGATCCTGATGTATCCCGACGGCATGATGCAGATTCTCTGCCGGACCGAACGTGCGGGCCGGATTTGCCAGGCGTGGTCACGCGATATGGGCCGAACGTGGAGCGAAATGAGCCTCACGGAATTGCCCAATCCCGACGCCGGAACCGACGCCGTCATGCTCAACGACGGACGGGCCTTGCTGGCTTACAACCATAGTACATCGAAAGACAGGGATCGTGAGTTTTTGAACGTGGCAGTATCCCAAGATGGGAAGAAATGGTACGCGGCGCTTGTGCTGGAAAATCAACAAGGGGAATATTCTTATCCCGCCGTGATCCAAACATCCGACGGATTGGCTCACGTCACCTATACCTGGAAACGAAAGCGAATCAAACACGTTGTCCTCGATCCCACGAGACTCGAATTAAAGGAAATCCGCAACGGGAAGTGGCCTAAGTAACAAAGTTTCACCGGTGATTTCCCATGTAACTGATGACAAATGGGAAGGATTCTGATAACATGCCTTTTGGTGGCTATTGTATTTTCCTTGCACGTAAGCTAAATCAAACTTGTTAACAGAATAGAAAGCGAATGAAGATGGCATCGAATTCGAGTGTGTTACCGAAACCCCTCCAAGGCATTATCCCGCCTATGATTACCCCACTACTGGATCGCGAGACGCTGGACGTAGCTGGTCTGGAACGGCTGATCGAACACATCCTCGGCGGCGGCGTACACGGTTTGTTTATCTTAGGGACAACCGGCGAAGCGCCCAGTCTGAGCTATCGCCTGCGCCACGAGCTGATCGATCGCGCCTGCGAACAAGTGAACGGGCGCGTACCCGTGCTGGTCGGCATAACCGACACCTGCTTTACCGAATCGATCAACATCGCGAACAAAGCCAGAGACGCCGGCGCCCAGGCGGTCGTACTGGCGCCGCCCTATTATTTCCCGGCCGGGCAGGCGGAATTGCTGGAGTACATCGAGCATCTGATGTCGGAATTACCGCTTCCCTTGTTTCTGTATAATATGCCAAGTCTCACCAAGGCCGTCTTTGAACCGCAGACCGTTCGCGCGGCGGCCGACATTGACGGCATCGTCGGCTTAAAAGATAGCTCCGGCAACATGGTTTATTTTCACCAGCTCCAGTCGCTATTGAAAAACCACCCGGATTTCGCGCTCCTAATCGGCCGGGAGGAGCTTTTGGCCGAGACCGTTCTATTGGGTGGGCATGGCGGCGTTAGCGGCGGAGCGAATTTTTATCCGAAGCTCTACGTCGATCTCTACAATGCCGCCTGTGCGCGCGATTTACCGAGGATCGAAACGCTGCATGAAAAGGTCATGCAGATCAGCAGCGCGATTTATCACGTCGGGCGTTATGAATCGAGCTATCTCAAAGGGCTCAAGTGTACGTTATCGTGTCTGGGCGTTTGCAGCGACTTTTTGGCCGAGCCGTTCCACCGTTTCCGAAGCACGGAGCGCGACGTCATACGCCGACATTTGGAAGAGCTTGGGATTGTGAAAAAACAATAAGGACAGTTTAGCTAAGGTCAAAGCCTATGTTGGGAAATTTCGGAATCATCGACGTTGCCATCCTGGCGCTCTACGGTTGTATCTTGATCGGGATGGGGCTTTATTACAAACGCAAGTGCACGACCGCCGACGAATTTATGGTGGCGGGCCGGTCGATCCCCGCCTGGGCGGCGGGCCTGGCGGTGATGAGCACTTATACGAGCAGTATCTCCTATATCGCCACGCCGGGAAAGGCTTACGACAGCAACTGGCATACGTTCATCTTTTCACTTTGCATTATCCCTGTCGCCTGGTTCGTCTGTAAATACGCCGTACCCTACTATCGAAAAACCAGGATTATCTCGGTCTATGAATTTCTCGAGGACAGACTCGGTTCCTGGGCGCGGATTTATGGCGCGATTTCCTTCGTACTTTATATGATCGGCCGCATCGCCGTCATTCTCTTTCTGGCGAGCCTTTTATTGAATACCTTCGTGGAATGGGGAATCGTCCCCGTCATTCTCGTCCTCGGCGCGATTACGATTGCCTACACCTTCTTAGGGGGTATGGAGGCGGTGATCTGGACCGACGTGATGCAATCCGTGGTGATGATCGTCGGGATTATCTTTTGCGCGATCATGCTGACTCGCGACGTTTTTTCTCAGCCCGATTATCTGATTCAGGCTGCTTTTGACGCCGACAAGTTCAGCCTGGGCAGCACGAAGTTCAGCTTTGCCTCACAACAGCACGTCTTTAACCGGTCGATCTGGGTCATGATTGTCTTCGGCGTGACGGAGAATCTACGGTCTCTGATGGCCGATCAGAATTGCGTCCAGAAGTATTCCTCCGCCGCCAATGAACGCCAGGCCAAAAAATCGATCTGGATTGGCATGTTGATCTATATTCCGCTAACCGCCATCTTCCTCTACATCGGAACGGCCTTGTTCGCCTACTACTCGCCGGGCGGCCATCCGCTGGGTGAAAACATTACCAAAGGCGACGATGTTTTTCCGTACTTCATTGCCACACGACTGCCGGTGGGACTCAAAGGTCTGGTCGTCGCGGCCATCTTGGCGGCGGCGATGAGCACGGTCGATTCCAACCTGAACTGCTCGGCCACGGTGTTGCTGCTGGACTTTTACAAACGATATTTCAATCCGAATATCGGCGAGCGCGGAAGCATCATGTTTCTCAGAACAACAACCATCGTCTGGGGCGTTCTCGGGACCGGCTTCGCCATCCTGATGATACGAGCGCGAAATATCCTCGACGTCTGGTGGCAAATCTCCGGCATTTTCGGCGGGGGTGTTCTGGGCGTCTTTATTCTGGGTATGCTTCGGGTCCGGCTTCGCCTCTGGCAAGGGCTCGTGTCGATCGGGATCAGCGTCGTCGTAATTTCCTGGGCCACGTTTGTGCGCGAACCCTTCCTCACTAAGCTCGACATCCAGGTCCCCAACTGGATCGTCTGCAATATGGATGTGGTGGCCATCGGCGCAGCGGGAACAGCGGCGATGATGGTCGTGGCGTGTCTGTTCGGTCTGCTCAATCGAAATAAAAACATCGCAGCCTGAGAAATCCGAAGGAGTATCCAATGCTTCTCAATAAATCCCGATGGTGGGGCAAGCCCCACCCTACCTTTCTTGCAATTACCCTGATCATATTCGTTTATATGGATGGCCCGGCATCGGGAAAAACATTAATCGAATGGGATTTTAGCAAAGGACTACACGGCTGGACGGCAAATAATAAAGTCGAAGCTCTCTCATTTTCCTCTGAAGGATTGCAGGTTAAGTGCACGGGCGAGGATCCCTGGATCGAAGGGCCGGCGGTGGACCTGTCCGGCGAACCAATGACTCGCGTTAAAGTACGAATGAAATCGAACGCCGACGCGTCGGCGGAGCTTTTCTACGGTCAGGTGTTCCGGGCGGGAGATTCCGTTCGATTCACCGTCCGAAACGACGGACAATGGCACGACTATTCTCTCGTCATCCGCGACACGCTCGGTCCCGGCACGCGTTTTCGCCTCGATCCCTGTGTGGGGCCGGGCGACGTCACCATCTCCTCGATCGCGGTGGAAACCATTCGTCAAATTGCCCTCCCCTCTATGAAAAAACCAGGGAAGCCGGACAAAGCTTTGGGGAGCGAAGTTACAATTCAATCGGGAAATCTAAAATTTGAACATTACGGCAACCGGTGGGGCAACTTCGCATTGACAGTGAATGGTATGGAAATGGCCTCTGGACACGACAGTGAATTGATTGGCGTTCTCTTTGATGGGCAACCTGAGTGGCTCAACCTTGAAAATGCCGAGGTCACCTTTAAGAAACCATCCGGGAATAACAGATTTGTGAGTAAGGCGATCATCAAAGACAGCCAAGGCGCCAGATGGCAGATTCGCAAAATCACCCGACCGTCCAAACACCCTGGCACGCTCATTGTGACAACGATATTGAACGTGAACCGGGACAGGGACATCGTGCACATCCCCTGGCTGACGATCTTCCCCGGCCTCGGAACCTTCGGCGAACGAAAAGACCAGGGTCTGTTCGCCGGGCTGGAATATCTTTGCGATGAACCCAGCAGCAGCAAAGCGGATATCGATACGCCCGACTATATTCGCCGGGTGCCCGATCCGATCAAGATCACGTTTCCGCTTATGGCGATTGCACATAGTGGCCACTATATCGGCGTCATCTGGGAACCGTCCGAGATGATCGCGGCGACGTTCGATTCCCCCGATACGATCTATAATTCCGGGGCACATGTCATGGCCCTATCGGGGCCGGGTATCGGCGAACGACGCTTCGAGAACGATCTTGTCGCCCATTCGCCCGTGCGGCTTGAAGCGGATAAACCGCTAAGAGTAACCATCCAGATCATCGGCGGCAAAGGCCGAACGATTATCCCCGCGATCAAACAGTACGTCGCCTTGAAAGGATTACCGGCCGTACCCGAATTCGAAGGAGGCTTCGACAAGGCCGTCGATCTCCTGAGCCACGGCTGGCTGGATTCACAAATCAACGAAGACGGACTTATTCGCCATGCGGTCTGGGGCAAGAATTTTCCCGCCGGACCGGCGGCGGACGCCGCCATGTACATGGACTGGCTTGCTATCCACACCGACAACGAAAATTTCCGCAAGAGGCTGATAAACGGTAAAGATCGAGTTCTAACCAAAATCCCGCCGGATCAACCTTTCTCAAGCGGCGTCTCACACGTACGTTTTCCCGCAGCCCCGCTCATTTTCGGTCGCTCGGCTGAATTCGTGCAGCAAAGATATAACGCCGCGTTACATTTACTCGACAATTTCAATGATGACGGGATCAAATACTATAAGCCCGGCAAGACGGATTATTCAAGAACGCACTTCGCAAAACATGCGAACGGTCTTTCCGGCAGCGACATGGTTACTATTTTGGAGGGTGTTGTTTTAACGGGAAATGAAAAACTTGCGAACAAAGCGCTACAATTACTCGATAAACAAACCTCGCTTTACGCTGATACGGTACCGCGCGGTGCGCAAACCTGGGAAGTGCCGCTTCATACTCCCGATATTCTGGCCTCGGCTCATATGGTCAAGGCTTACACGCTCGGGTATATGATCTCGGGCAAAGAAAAATATCTCGAACAAGCCCGATACTGGGCCTGGACGGGAGTGCCCTTCGTGTATATCCATCCACCAACGCCCGGCCGGGTCGGATCCTACGCGACCATCGCCGTCCTGGGTGCGACCAACTGGAAAGCGCCGTTGTGGCTGGGCCGGCCCGTTCAATGGTGCGGGTTGGTTTACGCTTCGGCTTTGCATTCGTTAGCCCAATACGATTCGAATGGTCCCTGGGAACAAATCGCCAAAGGCGTCACGGCGACCGGCCTTCAAATGTCCTGGCCTCCGATCGACCGGGAGCGCCAGGGACTCTTGCCCGATTTCTTCGATCTGATCGCACAAGTCTCCGCCGGCCCCGCTATCAATCCCGGAACGGTGCAGGCCCACCTGCCGGAACTCTACGGCAAAGGGAAATTATACGATGTCAAAATGCTGCCCCAGCGCGGCTGGTTCGTCCATGCGCCCTGTTTGATAAGCAATATCCGTGAGGATGAAGATGTCGTCTCACTCACCGTCGATGGCTGGAGCGACAAACAATATCATGTGCTAATTTCAGGAATCGAAAGAGAACCGAAAGAAGTCCATATTCGGAAAGTCGCTGTTCATTCCGACGAAATACAATATCATCCCGAACACAAGCTTTTGATTATTACCCTCAAGGGAAAATCGGACATCCAAATCCGATAGAACGCGGATAACACTTGCGTACTCGCTCAACGATCAGATGGCCTGTTGAGGATCGAGGTCATTATTGTCCCAGGCTATTCCTGAGTCGAGTGAATCTGTGAAGGGATGGCTCCTATGGCTGTTGAGGGTGATATCGCTAACATCCACCAAACACCTCTCATTGAATGAAAGGGACTCATACATTTTGAGACAAGAGCTTCGGAAAAAGATACCGGTGGTGTGGCCCGGCGGCTCGCAGTTGCCAAATATTTCACACTCACCCTCTGACTGGATTAAATAAGAGTCTTGTCCCACTGTAACAATGGGGGCGTCAACGACGGGAAAATTCAATCCGAACACGATTGTGATAACAATTCTGGTGAGCAGGAACTTCTTCACTTTCTCTCCCCCAAATCCTAATTTCCACCCGCTATATCGATCTTACCAATTTTATCACAATATCAGGTAAAAGTCAAGAATTCTGGACGGCAATTCACCGAAAAGTTGGGAACTTTTTTGAATACATAGCTTACAGGAAAAAAACGAAGTCATTTCCGGACTCGAACTAAATTCTTCCGTAAGAGAATGCTTATGAAATAATGAATAAATCTCTTTGGACTCTCAACAAGCTTGTCAATGAGCACCGAAGAGATTACGATAACCCCGTTATTTAAAAAAATGAGGAAGACAGTCATGGCAGAAGAACTCATTGGTATCATCAGTGGAACGGGGCTGGGCGACACGCTCGCCGAGCATGTCGAGCACGCCGAGCGTCACGATATGGACACGCCGTTCGGTAAGCCGAGCGCCGCGATCCTGGTCGGCATGTTCGGCAGACGGAACGTCGCCCTCTTAAACCGTCATGGGATCGGGCATAAACTCTCGCCGAGCGAAGTGCCGTTTGCGGCGAACATTTTCGCCCTAAAAAAACTCGGTGTTCGTACAATACTGAGCAGCGGAGCCGTCGGGTCGCTCCGGGACGAAATCGCCCCGGGACATTTGGTTGTCGTCGATCAGTTTATCGACAAAACGTACAAACGCACAAGCAGTTTCTTTGCCGGCATTGGCGCCGTACATTGCGAGTTGGCGGAGCCGGCCTGCGGGCGCGTTCGACAGAATCTTATCGACACGGCGAAAGGCATGAAGGACGAGGGACAAGAGACGAGGGACGAAAAAAAATTAAGGGCGACACAGCCACCGTCCATCGTCCATCGTCCGTCGTCCGTCGTCGTACATCCCGGCGGAACTTACGTGTGCATGGAAGGCCCCCAGTTCTCCACGCGGGCCGAGTCGCTCATGCACCGGGCCTGGGGCGGCGATTTGATCGGGATGACGGCCATGCCGGAAGCGAAACTGGCCCGAGAGGCACAAATGTGCTATGCCCTGGTCGCGCTGGCCAGCGACTACGATTGCTGGAAACCCCACGAAGCCGGGAAAAATAAACAAACATTGCTCGCAGAAATTATCGGCAACCTGAACAGAGCCACACAGAATTGCCTGGAACTGATCAAGGCCGCCCTGATGAGCGAGCGCGAATTCGTCAGCGCAGATTGTCCCTGTCGGAAAAGCCTCGACTTGGCCGTCTGGACCGACCCAAACGTCATCAGCGAAGCCGAGAGGGAAAAGCTCAAAGTGCTCTTTGAATAGCCTGAAGATTTGAAAGGACGATCAAATGAAAGGCCAAACACGGAAGGCATCCGTTTTAGCTATTGGTTTTGCCATAATACTGATAGCCGGCTGCGGTCCCAAAGAGCCGCCCAGTGTCAAACAAAGCCGGGCCATCGCCGCAGAGAATATCGAACTGAGAAAACAAGTCGAACGGCTTAACCGGGAAATCGAAAGCCTCAAAGAGCAACACGAAGAAGAAATCAAGGAGCAGAAAAGGCTCCTTGCACAATGCGAGCAGGACAAAGATGCCTTGAAAAAGAAAGCCCAGCAAAACATCCGTGGCCAGGTGGCGCCCGTTCTGGACGCCGTGATGGACGAAACGGCGAAACTCCGCGTGGAAAACACCAAACTCAAAGCCCAAATCGAGCAGCTTCAAAAAGAAGCGGACAAATAACCCATTAACATTTTGTGACCAAACCGGCAGAGCATACTTTCTGGACGGTCTTGACACAATCGCGCGACTTTTCCTGTGGATTCTGTTTTTGCATAGCGGCGGCGACGAGGCCGACGAACATCGGGCTCGGTCGAAGCGGGCGTGACGTCAGGCAGGGGTGGGCCTGGGTGCCGCAGAAATACGGATGGGACGGCAATTCGAGAATCTGCATGATCGGCTGGTCGGGGGCCTTGCCTGAAAAGACCAGGCCTGCTTTCTCTAATTGTTCAATATAGCGAGGATCGACCTCGTAACGATGCCTAAACCGCATCCGGACCGTTTCTTTCCTACCGAGAAGCTCCCACGCCATCGTTTTGGCTTTGATTTCAATGTCCCGTCCACCAAGACGCATGTTCCCGCCGAGTCCCTCGATTTTCTTTTGCTCCGGCAGGATATCGATCACCGGCTCGGAGCATTTCGGCTCGATCTCCGTGCTGTTGGCATTTTTTAATCCACAGACGTTACGAGCAAATTCGATTACGGCCATTTGAAAACCGAAGCATAATCCAAGATAAGGCAGATTATTTTCTCTGGCGTATTTGATGCAGGTGATTTTACCCTCTGCACCGCGCGTGCCGAAGCCGCCGGGAACGATAATGCCGTCCACATTCTCGAGCGCTTCGGAGACGTTTTCGTCCGTGAGGTCGGTCGTGTCGATCCATTTGATCTTCACGTCGCACCCCAGGGCAATACCGGCATGTTCGAGGGCGTTGATGATCGAGGCGTAACTGTCGCGAACGGAGGTGTACTTGCCGGTAATACCGATCGTGACGTCGCGCTCGGCGGCGCCGATCTTATCCATAAAATCGCACCATTGCGCCCAGGCCTTGCGCTCGTGTCTGAGGTTGATTCGATCTTCAATCCTCAGCAGGCGGGCCACCTCGAAATCCAGGCCGACTTCCCGGAGCATGGCCGGGATCATGTAAATGCTCGCCGTGTCGGGCAGGCTGATAACCCGCTCGAAGGGCACGTTGCTATAAACGCTGATCTTCTGGCGGACCTTGTCCGTCGCGGCGGTCGCGGCCCGGCACGCGATAATGTCCGGCTGAATCCCGCATTGCATAAGCTGCTTGATCCCCAACTGGGCCGCCTTGGATTTCTGCTCGCCAAGCGTCTTCGGCTCCAAGATATAGGTCAACGCCACGAAACAACTACTATCCGGCCCTTCCTCGTAGGCCAGTTCGCGCATCGCCTCGATATAGTAGGCGTTCTCCAGGTCGCCGACCGTGCCGCCGATCTCGATGAAGACGATATCGGCCTTGGACTGCATGGCCAACTCGCGGAGCTTGAGCTTGACCTCGCCGGTGACGTGCGGGATCATCTGGACGTCCCGGCCGAGATAATCGCCGTGGCGCTCCTTATTGAGGACGGAGCTGAAGATCTGGCCGCTCGTGGCGAAGTTCGCCTTGCTCAGGTCCTGATCGAGCATCCGCTCGTACGTGCCCAGGTCCATATCGCATTCCATACCGTCGTCGAGCACGAAGACCTCGCCGTGCCGGAACGGATTGAGCGTGCCCGAATCGATATTCAAATACCCTTCGAGCTTGATCGGCGCGACCTTAAGCCCTTTATCCTGCATGAGCTTGGCCAGACAGGACGAAAAAATCCCCTTACCCAACCCGCTCATGACCGTGCCCATCACGAATACGTATTTTGCCTTTCCCCTCTTATACCCCTTCGGCACCGGCGAGAAAAACTCACTCTCCGTCGAAATATCACTCACCGATGCTAACAAATTCTTATCTTTTCTCATATTTACGACTTTCTATATTTGGTTAATTCTAAATTCATCGACCGATTTCGTGTAATTTATTCCCGGTTTTGAAAAATCGGTTGAAACGCGTCCAGCGATTCCATAATTCTTCGCAAGCTCGGTGACAGTTTCCTGGCAATATTAGGATCCCATCGACTTTCTATAAACCGTATGAGCCTACCGTTGTAATCTGCTCCAATTCGAGCAGTACTCCCGTCTTTAGGTACGATATCTTCACGTAATTCTCTTTTTCGGGATCGTTTGGCCAGATCAATTAGAAAACGCTTTGCATCGGGAATTTCATCCACATTTGCAGGTATCAGGCTTTCCTGTATCCCGATGAATTCCGCGAAGCGACAACGGCAAGCCAGAATCCACGATTCGACCTGCCTGACAGCAACGTTGAAAAGCAAATTATGGTTGTGATTTTCTATATGCCATTCTCTTAACAGAGACGGTGGGCACTCAGATCTATCAAGATCGGTTAGAATCAAGTAAGGCATTCCCTTGGCCGCATTATTAAATCCTTCTATCCTTTTCCTAATCCATCCGAAACCTCCACTGTTGTGAGAGAAACCTATTGCATAGTCCTGTTTAGCATTCAAAAGAAGTTTTCGCAGCACAGCACCACTTAAGCTGTCTTCAAAAACCAAGTTTATGACGATATCAGACATCAAACAACCATCCCTGCTCGAATGCTTTTGGTTCTGCTCTCGGCATGACAGCCTCAGCCGCGGTAAAGCCGCTTTCCAATAAGTCCTTTACTTCCCGTATGGATGAAGCCACGTTTACATCAGTCCCTTCTATTGTCGGGGTGAGTAAAAGGGTCTCCTCGCCTCCCACGCCTTTATCTGAGAGCAACTCAGCGCTATGAGTGCTTATAATCGCCTGACGTTTTTGCTTCGTTTGCATATGATGAATGATCGCGGGTAACATTCTGACGATTGCAGAATTCAAAGAAAGTTCCGGCTCTTCTAAGAGCAAGAGCGCTTCACTTTCAAGCAAGGACCACAGAAGCGCAATAAGCCTTAAAGTTCCATCAGAAAACTGGTCTTCTCGCTGTTTGGCCCCCTGAGGTCTCCAGTGTTCATAAACGGCTTCTAAATGTGGAATACCCGCTTCGTCTTTTACGTCTGTCAAGTTTTTCAATTGGGGTACCGCTCCAACAAGCGCCTGCTCGATCTTTCGCAGCCGCGAGCGTCGCGACCGCGATTGAGTTCTGGCTACTCGCTCCAAAAAATTCCGACCGAAAGGATCGCCAGGTATACCGGGTCCTGTGAAAGATTTCGGATTTCGCACTAATTGAGGAACTAAATGGAGATAGAGAATAGAATCGAAAAACCTCGCAATGTCTCTGAAACGTTCATTGGCGCTGATCTGCTCAAGATGTGTCTGTGTTAAGCGTAATTCATCCTTTTTGTCGGAATCGTCGGGACGATTAAGTATTTGTTTATCTCCCTCCCATATACGTTCATATGCCAAGTATGGCAACCTACTTCCCCGCGGGTGTTGTTTTATGCTAATGGCATATTTCCAAATGGGCAACATATTGCCACCATTTGCTAAATGGACTTCTATTTCTACCTCCGGCTCCTTCCGCGCGGCCAAACAACGAATTTTTGAGATTCCCCCCCGGTCTTGTACTGCTTGTTGAAGGCCTCCTCCTCTTTTAGTGATGTCCCGAAGAAACCTGAATACATCGAGAAAGTTCGATTTTCCACAAGCATTCGGTCCGGCTAAAAAAACTCTATTTCTCAATGGAATTTCGACACTCCGGAAGTTCTTCCAGTTTTTAAGACGTAAGTATGAAATAATCATCTTTCGTACCTCGGTTCCAACTGTTTATATCTTTCGATGAACTCGGCGTATTGTTCGGAGGTATCAAAACCCTTGCGGGTGCGTTTCCTCCTTTAGCATTCAAAAGCCGAAAGCCGTCAGTTCGAGTTATTGAGGTTTCCATTCTATTTCAAAGTTCGCAATATCATCTTTCGTTCCATACAGACCATCCAAACCTGCTGAAAGTAGAATAAACATCTCTGCATTGTTCGGTTTGCTCTGGGTCTTGTTCTTGTAATCCTTGGTCATTTCATAAAATATCTTCGGATTCTCATACATTGGATGTTTCACGCCCGGCTTGCCCGGTACTCCCAGAGCCAGCAAAGCGTGGTTATCTTTGTAGTCATAGATATTGTTGGGATCATTCGGATCGTCGATATTATGACCGGTTTTAGATGTGTCCGCTTTATAGTAGAGAATCGGCATACCGATGTTCTTTCCGGTCTTAATATGCTTGGCTGTCCTAAACACATCGCACAGTACGAAATGGTTCGGCTCAAAGGGCCCTGTATTTCCTACGCCGTAGAGTTCGGTCGGCGTGTGTGCGTTGGCGCTCTCGAGCGGTAGATATGGGCCCTTTCTTGGTTGGATCTCCGATATCACGCCGTCGGGTACAACAGGATATAGTACTTTGCCTTTACCGTCTGTACCGTCACTTCTGAAGACGGAATCCGGATGGCAGCCCAACAAGTCCTGTCCCATTACCGCCTCACAAAGCTTCATCGCGCCACAATAGGGTTTGCCATCTTCATCCAGTGCATCGGATGGCGGATAACCATCAAATTCGCTGTTAAAAAGCTCTAACGCTGTTTCGATGCTCTTGAGTTGGGCCTTTTCCTTGATGTTGATCCTATGTATGTGATGACCGTTAGGGTAAGGAATGGTCAACAATATGACGAGACAAATGAAAACAATAAGCAACGCGATTATAAGCACGCGTACGATGGAATAACCTTTGAGTTTTAAGTGACCTTTGTTTAGATGATGACAACTCGACGGGGCAGAACACAAAAATTTTTTCGTTTTTTTCCTCATGTTTGTATCCTCTCTTTATAACGCTTGACAAATTCAGCATATTGCTCGGGCGTATCGATGCCGTCACATGTGTGTTCGACTTTGCCGACTAAGATGCCATAACCGTTTTCGATGGCGCGCAACTGTTCGAGTTTTTCAATTTTCTCTAGCGGCGTTTGCGATAATGCCGTGATTTCCCGTAAGAACGACTTGCGATAGGCGTAGATACCGATATGGCGAAGGTATTGCTTTACGTCTCCGACGCCGGATTTGTCTCTGTCATAAGGGATGGGTGAACGTGAGAAATAGATCGCCTGAGAGGCTTCATTGTGCGTCGTGCGTCGTGCGTCGTGCGTATTGGTATCCGCTTGCTTTTTATCGCAATACGCATCACGCATCCCGCACGACGATACTATCACTTTGACGATGTTCGGATCGGCGATCTGTTCGGTGGTTTGGAATTCCGCCGCGAGTGTGGCCATCGGATAATCGGGATGGTCGATTAACAACTTTGCAAGGTAATCGATATTGTCGGGGTCGATCTCCGGCTCGTCGCCCTGGAGGTTCACGACGATCTCGACATCGATATCAGCGACGGCCTCGGCAATGCGGTCCGTGCCGCTCTGGTGGTCGGGCGAGGTTAGAACGCACTCGGCACCGAAGGTTTTCGCGGCATCGACTACCTTTTGATCGTCGACGGCGATGAGGACCTTCTCCGGCCATTTGGCTAAGCAGGCCCGTTCGTAGGTGTGCTGGATGAGGTATTTGCCCGTATCTTTAGCGAGAACTTTTCCGGCGAATCGGGTCGAACTGTAACGCGCCGGTATGACCGCTAAAACCTTCACTCTTTCTTATGCCTTTACGTCACCAAAGCTTTATAACTTCTGGGCGAGTTTACCTCATTCAGGGATCTCAGGGCCACGATGCCTGTGCGGCCTAAAATTCCAACTGGGCACGTATCTTAATATGAAAACCACACCCCGTCAAGAAGTATGATGGGAAATTTCGTTTTTATTGACGATCCGGGACTAAATCTTTATCATTGTCCAGAAAAGGAGTTTAGAAAATCCAGAAAAAAGATTTTCTAAAATAATATATGCCTAACTTCAATTTTTCAAAACTCCTGACAAACGTCGAACTATAAAAAGGAGCCAAAATCATGAAAAAGATTATGGGAGCACT
>JAFGTG010000166.1 GCA_016934255.1 Sedimentisphaerales bacterium | reverse complement strand
GCCCACGCTATCAAGCTCCAAAAAAAATAATGAAACAAAAATAGAAAAAACACATTTGACAAAGGTCGTTCCATATCAGGGTGTGCACCGCACACCATCAAACTTTAGATATTCGACATTCAGTGTTGAGTGTTCGATATTATCTTCGATTTTATATCTTCTCAGGAGGGTGCACTTGCTTTTTCATATCATCGGACAGGAGTTTCCAAAGATGGGGATGAGCCTCGACTAAGCGGGCAATATCTGCAAGATCTTTGAGTCGTTTGCTCTGCCTTCGTTCCGGCTCGGACCACGCCTTCATTTTTCCCTTGAGCGTATCTTCGAGCGAGGCCACACGTAGAAGGATGCCGTGCACATCGGCCGGGACGGCGCGGGAAGGAAAATCATGGTAAAAATCCTCCGTACTAAGTTGGATACTGACCGTCGAACGCCCTTTGAAGTTGACGGACCACTCGAACCGCTCGGATCGAAACCCCGCTTCTTCAAGCAGTGACACGATCCGCTCAATCGCCTCCACGGCTACGACGAAATCCACATCCTGGGTGACCATCGGTTGCTCCGCCCAGTGATTGACCGCCACACCCCCAATTGCACACCAGGCGATGTCCGCTCGTTCGAGGCAATCCACAAGTCGCATTACGTCGTCCGTCCCCCCCCCCGTCTGCCAGTCGTAAAATTGTTTCGCCGTCATATCTGAATTTTACCCAATAATTTCTATGATCTTCGTTCTTTTTCAAATTATACTTGTCTTCGGATGATAAGCAAAGAAATGTTGCTCGATGCTGGATACCTGTCCTCCTCTTGGCCATGTGCTTGGGCCGAATGGAGCAAAGTCAAAGGATTCGACAATCTTTGTTCTGCTGTGTGGCGTTCCCGGATTTTCGCACGTCAAGGACATATTTTTGTAAAACTTGATTGCATTCCCGGTGCTTTACGCATAAAATCCGCAGTCCTTTATTTAATAGACAGGCTTAATGATATAGAAATGGTCTGGAACCTGATATAATAGAACAGATGAGACGAGATGTAATCTAAGGATTTTTTTATGGGAGCACGTAGAAACAGACGCAATAAAAGACAGGAAAAACAAAGAAAAACGCGAGCCGCCAATTCCATACGCAAGCAGAAAGAACGTGCACGCAAAGCCGCTCAAGCCGCTGGAACCCAGGGCGAAACCAGTTAACACCTGTATCGAAAACGATATTCGTCGGCAGTTGTTCGTCATTCCTGTGAAACTTATCCTGAGTAACATCGAAGGAACAGGAATCCATAAGATATGGATTAACAGCGATTTACTTCGCGTGATGCTGTTTCTGCCTATCTCAAAAATTGAATTTATTCCTTAGGGACACAGTTTCTTTGTATAGATAGAAAGTACCGTTTACCTTTATTTACCCATATCTTTACGTTACGGTTACACGGATGGTAATGGAATCCAGCTAAATTACCAGTCCGAGTTAAGCCGTTTGTTATGTATTTCCTACAGTTTTGTTCGTGGCTTTCTTTTCAAATGGATTATCTCCATAAGGGTTCCCTCCTTTGATAAAGATAAAGAAGGAGGCAACGAGATAACTTGGGATAAAAAATGGCCCCCAAAGCTCATATTGTTTTACATGTATGCGCTTATGTTTTCTGCTTTTGCTGAGGCATTGAAAATCGCATCCGAGGATAATATGGCCAAGTGTGAACGTCGCAGCTTTGCCAAGCATAGGGAAACCATTTTTCAAGATTTTCGTAATGATACCTCCATGGGCTTCGATCACTCCATCAACAATGCTGGCTGATCCTTCCTGCATCAAAGCAAATAGAATAAGTATTAAACCCAGGATTGTTGCGGGAAAAGCCCATATGTATTTGATAAGGCTTAAGATTGTCATTTGCATATAACGTTGAAGGTCACCGGAACTTTGCTTCCGGTGCAGCGCCTTATTAGGCATTTCTTTTTGAAACAAGCGAGCGGCCACCATTGGCCAGCAGTGCTTTTTTGTAATCCATGCTGTTCATCTCTGGACAGGTCATTACGGCGTCAACAAAGACCTGTGGTGGTTTGTATCGATGGGCAGCTATGTAGTGAACGATCAGTTCCGGGGCTACGTAGATGCTTCCCTGGTATGGCACGAAGATGTTCGACTTTCCCATCGCCGGCTGAAACTGGCAAAGTTCGCATTCATGATAACCCATGCATACTCCCGGCTCCCACGGCGAGCGCGCCAGTTCCAGAAGTCTGGCGAAGAAAGCAGGATCACTATCGCCCGTCTCGTATTGCGAATTCGCAGACAACCATCCCACGGCGAGAAGAGCCTCGCACTCAAAGGAGAAGTAGCTACACTTCGTCAGATCCGCGTACTCTGTCATCTCTGCGCCTAACAATGTATATATATAATCCATCGTTCCCTAATTGTCAGTATAACATCGCTTTGCCTGACGTCCATAGTTTCTCTTTCTAATAAATCGTTCCAAAATAGGATTGGTTCTCTAATGGCGATTGACGATTGATTCATGTCTGTGTAACATCGGAGTGAATTCGGACGATAACGGTTTTCGGGCAATGAAAGGTATTTATTACATGCATCGTGTTTGGACTCGCAGGCGTTTTTTGGGAACGTTGGGATTAACCGGTTTGGGCCTTCTGTCGCCGGGGATACTGCAGGCCGGCAAGGAGGATAACAAACCTCCGAATATTTTGTTTATCACGTTGGACGATCTGAATGATTGGACGAGCGTTCTCGATCCGAAAGCGCCGATCAAGACGCCGAACATCGAACGATTGGCCAAGCGAGGGACATTGTTTACTCATGCCTATTGTGCGTCGGCGGCCTGTAATCCATCGCGGACGGCCATCCTGACCGGTTTGCGACCGACGACGAGCGGTGTGTACGGGAACAAGGCCGATTGGCGAAAAGCCCTGCCGGACGCCGTCACGATACCCCAACACTTCATGGCTCACGGCTATCGCACTGAGGGAGCGGGGAAGATATTCCATCACCATTACGGCGGTGCCTTTCACGATAAGGCGTCGTTTCACGATTTTCTCATGATGCCGGACCCGCCTGATGCGCCGATGCCGAAAAAGAAACTGAACGGCCTTGCGAAATACGGCAGTCCCAATACGGACTGGGGACCCTGGCCCGCCGACGAAGCCGATGCCATCGACGTCAGGACGGCGGATTATGTCATTCGATCGCTCCGGAAAAAACACGACAAGCCGTTCTTCCTGGCGGCGGGGATTTTTCGACCTCACATGCCGTTCTTTGCGCCCCAGCGGTTCTTCGACTTGTATCCTTCCGACAATGTCACGATGCCCGAGATTTTAGAAGGAGATATCGACGATCTTCCTTCCGGGGCATCTAAATTACTTAAGTCCAAGAAGTGGTTTTTCAAAGAGCTGATGGAGATAGAAGCCGAGTCCCCCGGCACTTGGAAGGAAGCCGTGCGTGGTTATCAGGCCAGCGCCACCTTCGCCGACGCCCAGGTCGGCCGGATTCTCGACGCCCTGGACAAGAGCAATTATGCCGACAACACAATCATCGTGCTCTGGTCGGACCACGGTTATCATTTAGGCGAAAAAGAGCACTGGGAGAAGTTTGCATTATGGGAAAAGACCAATCACGTTCCCTTTATCATTGCGGCTCCGGGAATAACCCATCCCGACACACACTGCGACAAGCCGGTAAGTCTTCTTGATATTTACCCCACGTTAATAGAGCTTTGCTCATTGAAGGCGAAGCCTGAATTGGATGGTATCAGTCTCATGCCGCTTCTCAGAAATCCGGAGGCTGAGTGGACCCGCCCGGCCCTGATGACTTATATGCGGGGCAATCACGCCGTGCGCGATGAGCGATGGCGCTATATCCTCTATGCGGACGGCACGGAAGAACTCTACGACCATCAAAACGATCCCAACGAGTGGACTAACGTAGCCGGCGATCCGAAGAATAAGCAAGCCATCAACCGTTTGAAGCGGTGGTTACCGACAACGGAGGCGCCGCCCGCCCCGGACATGAAAAGACCTAAAACATAGTCACGGCTCGAATGAGTGACGTGATGTTTTATGCTTCTGTGGATCCACACTGCTTTAAAACGTGGAGCATCGGTGTTTCCTGTTCAGCGGGTTTGGCGTTTCGCTGAAGCCGTACTTTGAACAACCAATCCAGGTAGTGTTGGTGTCCCTGTTGCTCCAAGTTATCAGTCAGGGCCAAGTGTGTTGTTTTATCGTCGTATCGGCGGGTAATCTCTTCCAGCACTTTTGGTTTTGGGTTATGATAATGGTCTCGATGAACCACGCCGACACCATCCAGGCGACCTTTCAGATAGTCCGGCTCTTCCGTCGGATAGCCTATAACCACGGCAATGAGAGGAAAGCAGTGTTCTTTAGGCAGATCGAGGAGTTTCCACGCCCGCTCCATACCGCCACGGTGGATGCCGTTGGTTGTCAAACAATCCAGTCCCAGCGACCGAGCGGCTATTACAGCCGTTTGGGCGATAAAAGCCGTATTGATGCATGCCGCTCAGATGTATCGGTAGTAGAGATCGCTTCGGCGACCGATGTACCAGGGATTTTGACGGCGCGCTTCCGGGACGGCTCCCGGTTCGACGTCGGCGTAGATCACGCCTTCCTTATCCCATATTTCCGCGAGAAGGCCGCCGGTGTGGTTTGTGATATTGCTTCCCCCTCGACAAACGTAGCCCAGTTCGTTTTTCCCGCACACACAGGATGCGGCCATAATCATCGAGTTTGTCTCAGCCAGTTTCGTCACTTCCCCGTGCCCCCTTTCACCGCGGTTATTCAACCAGAACAACATCTGACAATTTAGGTTCGCATAAGCGCGGGTCATTTCGGGAAAATCGCCGTCGTAGCAGATCATCACGCCGCTCTTGTGGCCCTTGACCTCGAACGTGACCAGTTCGTCGCCGGGGGTGTAGAAAGACGGTTCGTGGCGCAGTCCTTTGGCCTTCCACCAGAGATGGGTTTTTCGATAATTGGCCAGCACGCCCGAGGCGCCGACCAATGTGGCCGCGATGTAGTACTTGTCCTTCTCACGCTCGGTCAGGCCCCAAAGGATCAGGGAGTTGCTTCCCGTCAGTAATGACTGGAATGCCCGGCTCGTCGGGCCATCGACTTCCTCGGCCAATTCTCTCATATTCTCCACATAGCCCACCAATAGCTCCTCGTGGAAGAGGATGATATCGGCATCGTTTGCGAGGGCTTGTTGGGCGAAGGTCAGGGCCTTGGCTCTGTTGTTCTCTACCTCTCCCGGAACGCTATTTTGTTGTACGACGGCGATACGTACTGTCTCGTGACCCATGTTGTCTCCTGAATGCCCAATTGTCGAATTTGCAGAAATCCTCCGTGTTCCAAGTGCCAGCGCACCGAGACTTCCTGCGCCGGCCTTTACGAATTCCCGTCTCGATACATTGTCGTCTTTCATAGATACCCCGATGAGACTCATGAGGAGTTATGAGCCATTTACGTCCGTCTCATTAGGTATCATAGGGTTTGGACAAATTTTGAAGCAAGCGTTTTTTCTTGCTTTTTGTTCGGTTCAGGGTAGATTTTGAGATTATATGTAAACGTAATGGCAATTTGGAGATTTAGCTATGATCGGCAAAAAGATACGACTTGAAAGAATTATCGACCGGAATTCCCGTAAAACGGTTATCATCCCCATGGATCACGGCGTGACGGTTGGGCCGATTGACGGCCTGGCCGACATGCGAACGACGATCGGCAAGGTCGTGGCCGGCGGGGCCAACGGCATCCTGATGCACAAGGGGATCGTCCGGGCCGGACATCGCGGTACGGGACAAGATGTAGGCCTGATTATTCATCTTTCGGGCGGGACGTCGCTCAGTCCCGACCCGAACGCTAAGGTGTTAGTCTGTACCGTCGAAGAAGCGATAAAACTTGGGGCGGATGCCGTTTCCGTACATATCAATCTCGGGGCAGAGACCGACAAGGAAATGCTGCGGCAATTGGGTCAGATCGGCGAGCGGTGCCTCGAATGGCAAATGCCGCTGGTGGCGATGATGTACACGCGCGGACCGAAAATCCAGGATGAATACGACGTGCAGAACGTCAAGCACGCCGCCAGAGTGGGCGCCGAGTTGGGCGCCGATATCGTGAAAGTGGTCTATACCGGCAGCGTCGAGAGTTTCGCGGGTGTGGTTGAAGGCTGTCCCGTGCCGGTGGTCATAGCCGGCGGGGCGAAAATGGGCAGCGACGAGGAAATTTTCAATATGGTGGAAGGTGCGCTGAAGGCCGGGGCCGCGGGCGTTTCCATTGGTCGGAACGCCTTTCAGCACGATGATCCCACGAAGATGGTCCAGGCGTTGAGCAAAATGGTCCATCATAACGCGAGCGTGGAAGAGGCCATTGCAACGTTGAAATAACATATTTATTGAAGAGAAGGGACAAACCGATGTATCGTTATCGAACAAACATATTGGTCGTCGCGCTCATTGTAACTATATTAATACTTGGCTCCCGGCCGGTGACACCGGGGCAATCTCAGACGAAGCTCGTCAAGGCTAAAGACGGCTCCGGCATCGTCGGTTATAAAGATACACCCATCCTGCCCTGGTGCAGCTATCACGTCCACGATCCCGACCGCCCCGCCCCGCCGAAAGTCACGGTGGACCACGGTACGCCCCCTTCCGATGCCGTCATCCTCTTCGATGGTGCGAACGATCTGTCCCAATGGCAAGCCAACGACTGGATCGTCGAAAAGGGCGATCTCATCGCTACATCGGGCAGGCTCACGACCAAACAAGCGTTCGGGGATTGCCAGTTGCATCTGGAGTGGATGACGCCCGATCCCCCCCAGGGGCACATGTTCGATCGCGGCAACAACGGCGTGATGCTCATGGGACTCTTCGAGATTCAGATTTACGATTCTTACACTGAGAAGCTCTATCCCGACGGCCAGGCGGCTTCCGTTTACGCTCAAACCCCTCCCATGGTTGACGTCTGTCGCAAGCCCGGCCAGTGGCAAAGCTACGACATCATTTTTTTTGCTCCGTTTTTCAAAGGCGATACGCTCGAAAAGCCCGCCCGCGTCACCGTGCTTCACAACGGCGTGCTCGTCCACCACAACCAGGAAATCTACGGTCCGACCGGCCACCGGATTCTGCCCAGGTACGACAAACCAATTCCACCGAAACTACCGCTGAGTCTCTCGGCCCACAACAATCCCGTCCGTTTCCGTAACATTTGGATCAGACCCATCTGAGGGAAGGGGGATAATACGTCGGAACGGCGATAGGCGACTTGTCTTATTGTCGTGAATCTGTGTACGTACTGGTTTGCACTCAATAACGCGATCGGAATATTGGGTGAAGCGATCTCATCCTATCTCATGGGGAATTTTTATAAGGCTCATAGTCTTTTAGACTAATCAAAAAGACTATGAGCCTTGTAGTATGACAAGTTTTATACTTGAAATTGTATTTTGGGTCGGCGTTTTACTTTTCCTCCTTTAAAGGTTATAATTATGTCCCGGCAAAGGATTGTCTATGGACCAGAAAGGAAACCAGTTTAGTACGTTTGCGGGGGTTTTCACCCCGTCGATCCTCACAATTCTCGGTGCGATCATGTTTCTCCGCGCCGGGTATGTGGTCGGCGAGGCGGGGATTTTCAACCAATTCTATTTACCGTGTCACCGTCGCTTGGAGTGTATGATTCTATAAACCTACACTCTTACGAAAATCGCCAAGGACTTTCATGATGCCTGTAATGACGACGAAGAATTCTAAACGTCCCAAAAGCATTCCGACAACCTCCGACCACAGGATAATCGGGGAAGCTTGCGGATTTGTGACACCGACGGACAATCCGACAGTTCCTAATGCAGAGGCAAATTCAAATAATGCGTTTTTGAGGCTGACGCCTGTGGCGGCGATGATAAGGCTTCCTAAGAAGTAGGTGGCCATGTATAGATATAGAAACGTGCCGATTTGCCGAATTCTCGTCTCACTGATAAAATCTTTTTGCCCTCCCTGCCAGATATAGTTTTCTCTAACAGCCGTACGGGGCAAAAAGAAGCCCTTGAGCTCCCAAATCAATGACTTATACAGGACATATATTCTATACTGTTTTATGCCGCCTGCCGTTGAGCATGTCCCTCCGCCGATCAACATCAACACAATGAGAACGAGCACCCCAAATGAGTTCCAGTTGCCATAACCCACGGTGGAAAAGCCGGTCGTGGTCAACGCGGTAACGGTTTCAAAAACAGCCACTCGAACGCTTTTCGATAGCGTTGGATACAGGCCGGTACAGACCAGAAAGAACAACAGGGCTACACACACCGGCATGATAAGGACCATAAAACGTACTTCACCACTTTTTGAAGCCGCTTTGATCTTTCCATGAAGCAGCAGATACGCGGTGAGAAAATTCGTGCCGCCCAGAATCATAAGCGTCAGGGTTACAGACTCTATAGAAAGAGAATTCCAATGGCCTATGCTGTCAATCTTAGTCGAAAATCCACCAGTAGAAATTGCAGCGAGAGTGTGATTGATCGAATCAAAGAAATCCATGCCGGCAATCGTGTAGGCAATAACGCCGAGAATCGCATAACCCATATAGATCATCATGACCATTTTGGCGGAATGGCGCACGTGCGGAACAAGCTGCTGACTTCTGCCTTCAGCGATACCCAATGCAGGTCCCGTCGGTCCCACAATAGTGGCCAGCATGATGATGGCCAGCCCGGCCCCCCCGGCCCATTGCATGAGACTTCGCCACAACAGTATAAGGTGGCTGGAGATTTCGACGTTGACTACCGAAAGGCCGGTGGTCGTCCAACCGCTTACGGATTCAAAAATCGCCTGGGTAAAATCAAGTCTTTGAAGTGACATAAACGGCCAGGCGGAAAAAAAACAGACCAATACCCAGCTCAGAACGACAATCACGGCACTTTGTTGAATATCCAGAGATTGACCATTTCTGGTCCTGAACAACCGCCAAAAGAGAATTCCAAGACATAACATGACACCGGCGGGTGCGATGAATCCACCGGCCAGCCTCATCTCTTTCGGCCAGATGAAAAGACACAATAGAGGCAAAAGCATGAGCACGCCGGCCATAATCAGTATTAAGCCGGTGTAATGAATAATGCTGCAATATGATTGTATAAGTTCGTCTTTCTTTTTCACGCGGGTCTGTTCCTATAGGTCGCTGCCGGTCAGAAGCTTGAGAGTTTGACCATGATTATCCGGCAGCGTGATGAGGATCAAACGGTCCCGAGCAGATAGCTTCGTGGTCCCTCTGGGGATGATCGGCGTGCTGTTTCGTAAGATGCAGGCGATCAACGAATCTCCGGGAAGCTCGATTTCCATTAACGATTTGTCGAGAACCGGGGAATCATTCGGCAAAAGGACTTCGGTGACATTAACCTTGCCTTCCGCGACAGAAAAGAGCCCGACAATCTCCTCTAAGCCGGTTCTTTGTTCGATCAGTGAGGATATGATGCTTGTGGTTGAAAATGCCGTCGTAATCCCCAGTTGCTGAAAAACCTGTTC
>JAFGTG010000165.1 GCA_016934255.1 Sedimentisphaerales bacterium | reverse complement strand
TGACACCGTCGATGAAGATTTCGTTGATCCGCTGAGCTTCGATGCCGTGGCCGCTCTTTTCATTGCCGGTAATGCGAAAATTGGACAATTGAATACGCCATAACTCCGCCTTTCGATTGTTGCCGGCGCTGGGGTGCTGGAGGATCAATGCGCTTTTACCCTCCGTGTTGACGTTCTTGATATGCGTGGCGGTGCCCGATCCTTCGATCAGCACATCGCCCACCGGCACTTTCAGAGGCTCTGAAATCTCGAACGTCCCCGGCGGAATACGCACGACGCCCCCTTCTTCCGGCAGCGCATCGATGGCCGCCTGGAGACTCGGATACCGAGCGGCGTTGATTACCGCCCGCGCCCCCGGCAGCCGCATCCTCGATGAAACGTTCCCTTGCACCTGATTGCCGGCAAAACAAAAATAACTCACCCAAACCATCGCCACAACAATCACAATCGGCATCCAGTACTTTCGTCTCACGATGTTTCTCCTAAATAAGGTTTCTTTAAAATAGTAGGATGGGTCCGCCTCTGGCGGATTGCCCATGCAGTCAATTATTATAGTGATTTAGCGCCAGCATGGACAGTCCTTTGGACTCCTTATGGAGAAAATCTGACCGTGCTACGGGATTTCTTTTCAGCGAGGAAAACTATTTGCTATAATCATGTCACGTTGCGGATGACACTGAAAGGATATACTATGCGATTGAAAGTGGGATTCACGAAAGTTCACCTTTATCGAATTGCGGTCGCAGCTTTAGTTTGGATGGTTTCTGGTTGCGCGCCGAAATCACTCCTTTTTCCTTCATACATGCAACCGAGCCTGTTGTACCTGAAGGATCAGCCTCATAGTCGGCTCTATGTTGAAGTCGATACCGTCGAAGGCGTCGAAGTCCCGGACCAATGGCTCGATGAGTTGAAGGCGTTTTTAGGCAAGCACTGTAGCAAACTCGATGGTATTAAAATTATCAAGGATGCGCCCATTCCACTCCTGTTCGTAAAGGGAATGCCGATCGGCGCCGCGAACCTCCTATGTCTTGACGGCCCACCCGTTATAGGCTTCCAGCCTGTCTATTTGCATATTTTTTTCTATGATAATCATGTCGGGCTCAAGGCCGAAAAATCAACACCCCATATTTTCGGTTTTTGTCCCAGCGGGATTTTCTTCAACGTCAGTTCTTTTAAGAATTCCAGTGACAAAGAAGAGGAACTCGCCCTTATGCACCAGGTAGGGCATATCCTCGGTCTATGCCAAAATCGCAAACACGGTGATGGACACCACTGCGATCATCAGGCGTGCCTTATGACGAAAAATCCGGGATATCACCTTGAGTCTGCTTCTCAACAGGGTTCCGGCGTAGAGAATCTGCTATGCGCCGATTGCCGAAAAGATCTCGAAACCTTAAAAACACAAACTCCTGATCCCAATCTCGTATTCAAGGGTCCATTTTTGATTCGCCGGGAAGAGGGTTATTCCGTCGCCTCTTTGCCATATTGTGACATGATAATGTCTTCTTCTGAAGAAATGAAACTCTATTGGCCGGCGTTTCTGCTTTCCTTAAAGCGCGAAGCATGCTTTGATGCTCAAATATCTGGGGTAATCATCGAATCGGCAAGAGATCGGCAATGGGACCTCCGCTGGCACACAAGAGGCTTCTGGGATCCCTTATATTTTAAGGACAAATCCTCAAAAAGTGCAATAGAAGGCGTGACGGCCTTCCTGGAAAAAGCAACTCACGATCCATGCCCTCATGTTAAGGAATATGCCATCATTGCTCTCAAGCAACTCAAAAAAGAACAAAAAAAGTAAAGCAAATTCGATTTCGATCTGCTCTTTTGTTTGCTATCCTAAAGTGACTTTTTGGCGGCTTTGATGACGTTTTCGGCGGTGATGCCGAATTTCTCGAAGCAGACCTTGGCCGGGGCGGAGGCGCCGAAGGTTGAAAGACCGACAAAAACGCCTTTGTCGCCGAGGTATTTGTGCCAACCCTGATCGACGGCAGCTTCGATGCCGACTCTGGCTTTGACGTTAGGCGGAATCACAGAATCTTTATATTCTTGTGACTGTTGCTCGAACAGCTCCCAACAGGGCATGCTCACCACCTGGGCGGTGATCCCTTCCTTTGCCAATCCTTCGGCGGCGCACAAGGCGACGGAGACTTCCGAACCGGTGGCTAAGAGTAACACCGTGTCGCGGGCTTCCAGCCCGCGATTCGAGGGCGGGACGCCCTCGACACGAAGGACGTAAGCGCCCTTGCTCACGTGGGTCGCCGAGCCGTATTTTTCCTGGTCGAGGACAGGCAATCCCTGACGTGTCAGAAGCAGCGCCGCCGGGCCGTCGCGATGCTCCAGGACGTACTTCCATGCCTGGGCGGTTTCGTTGGCGTCGGCCGGGCGGAACACGAGCAGGTTCGGCATCGCCCGAAGGGACGCCGTGTGTTCAACCGGCTGGTGGGTCGGGCCATCCTCACCCAGGCCGATGCTGTCGTGCGTGAAGACGAATATCGACGGATATTTGGAGAGGGCCGCCACGCGGACTGCGCCTCGCATATAATCGGAGAATACCAGGAACGTCCCGCCGTACGCGCGGGCTAAGCCGCTAACGGAAATACCGTTCACGATCGAGCCCATACCGTGCTCTCGAATTCCGAAGCGTAGATACCGGCCGTCCCGCGCGTCCTTTTGGAAATCCTTAGCGTCGGACCATCGCGTGTTGTTCGACGGGGTCAGGTCCGCTGAGCCGCCCAGGATCAAAGGCAGCTTGGGCATCAACGCACTTAAGACCGAGCCGGAGGCTTTGCGGGTCGCTACCGAACTTCCCGCCTCGAACTTCGGCAAAATATCGTCGAGATTTACAGAAAGCTTACCCGCCGAGGCGTCTTTAAACTGCGCCGCAAGCTCGGGATAAGTCTCGGCGTATCTGGCAAATAATTTATTCCATGAAGCCTCCGCCCGCTTGCCTTTCTTTTGTATTGTCTCCATGTGGGCCTGAACTTCCTCCGGGACATGGAAACTCTTATCGGGATCCCAGCCGAACCGTTGCTTAATAAGCTTGATTTCGTCATCGCCCAAAGGAGCGCCGTGTGCCGCCGCGGTATCCTGCATATTGGGGCTGCCGTAGGCGATGTGTGTGCGAAGTTTGATCAGGGTTGGCCGCTGCTTTTCTTTTCTGCCGTTTTTCAACGCCTTCTCAAAGGCCGCCATATCGTTGCCGTCCCCATCGACCGTGCGGACATTCCATCCGTAGGCGGCGAAGCGCTTGGCCCTATCTTCGGTGAACGAGAGTTCCGTCTTGCCGTCGATGCTGATGTGATTGTCGTCGTAAACGACGATGAGATTATCCAGGCCCAGGTGTCCCGCTAAAGAGCACGCCTCCGAAGCAACGCCTTCCTGGAGGTCGCCATCGCTGGCGATGACGTAGATATTATAGTCAATGATGGGAAAACCATCCCGATTGAAGTAACTCGCCAGATATTTTTGGGCGATAGCCATCCCGACCGCGTTGGAAATACCCTGGCCCAGCGGTCCGGTGGTCACTTCGATGCCGAGGTTCGGGTCGTACTCGGGGTGGCCCGGCGTCTTGCTGCCCCACTGGCGGAAGTTTTTCAGGTCGTCGAGGCTCATATTATAGCCGGTCAGGTGCAGCATGGAATAGAGCAGCGTGCTGCCGTGGCCCGCGGAGAGCACGAAGCGGTCGCGATTGTGCCATGTCGGATTGGCGGGATTATGCTTCATATATTTGGTCCAGAGGATGTACGCCGCGGGCGCCATGCCCATCGGCAT
>JAFGTG010000016.1 GCA_016934255.1 Sedimentisphaerales bacterium | reverse complement strand
TGATATTAATGGCCGATGCGGCAAGTTGGTGTACCTGTAGTTATTTGAATCAAGCAACGTGCGCCTTGCAGCCTTCACTGTGAATGTCGAGAACAAACGGTTCGGCCACCCATAAAAAACTCAAAGTCAAACACTGAAAACTGTGTTGCAATAAAAGAAGTTATTTGAGGTATTCATCTTATGACTTATCAGCCAGTGTCACTCACAATTTGGCGATGTTCATTGAAGACGATTCGCACCCGATATTTTTTTCAGTTTTTGAAAGAAGTGACTCAGAGTGCTTCATATTACTCTTTAAAATCTTCATAGTTTGACTTGCTACTCGTTGGCTTTTTACGGTTTTATCCGAGCTAAGTCAGGAATCGAATAACGAGTGGCCCGAAAGAGTTTGTTGTGAAGAATTCCGGAATAAGAGCTTTTTTCTATGGATTATTTCATCAGCGCCTTTTGTATAAAATGACGAGAGGCGGACTATCAAACCGCCTCTCGTCCTCAATGTTTTTTTCTCATGACGCTCTGTTTATTACAAGGCGAAAATGTATGCCGCATCCTGTCCATGTGAGGGGTTATTCGACGTGTCGTGATCTGAAATGTCCAGCATCACACCAAGCCAATAGTCGCCACTGAAGATATTCCATGGAATCGTTGGCGGATCGGAAACTGTTACCTCCACTCTCTCTTTGGGTCTCAAATTGATCGCGACATAATGTCTATCAATAAGAGTGTCCGAGGTCGAAATAAAATCGTTTGTGGACAGATAAACATTGACGCCGACGGTTCCAATCCACGAGGAGGATGAGTGGTTGTAAATAACATAAGACATTGAATCGAACCGTTCACTCGGCCTTACAATCCCAGGGGAGACCTTGACATCAAGGCTCATAAGATCAAATTTCAAAGGGGTTCTCTCCTTGATGTATTTCTCGATTTGAGAAAATTTTCGTTCAGTGATGATAGGATAGTACGTTCGGTTGTTGTTCCGATGTGAAAGAACAGCAAAGACATTATAGGAACCGGATACGTTGGTCCAGGCTGCGCTCCCCCCTTGGCCTCCAAAACAACTACGTCTGATTGCTAACGGGGGATACTCTCTGCTATCAAATGTGCCGCTCCAGGTATACATATATTCGCCGGTATAAGGGGGTTCTGCCGGGTAGCCTGGATTCTGGAAGATCGCCCGCTGGTAAAACGCCATATCGTTCGTCCAGCCATAACCATACCAACCCGTCAGGGCTCCGATCGGTCTGTCAAGTCGGATGAGGCCGACGTCATGATCGAAATCACCGAACAAAGTCCAGCCCTCCCAGCTTATTTTAAGTACGCCATTCGCATCACCATACGGACATATTCCCCCGTTGTACGCTGGCACAACGACAATATCACTGCTCCAAACTCCTCCATTGCCTTCGTGGAGAGAGTGTCCGGCGCAGAGCACATGATAAGCATCTATCAACGCCCCTGAAGCTTGGTAACGAATGCCATGCCTTGTGTAGTATATCTTGCAAGTGGGACGCCAGGGCCAATCTTCCGGATTGAGGACCCAGGAAAGATCTGAAAAATTCATGAGGCTGAATTGATCTTCGAGCGTTTGTGGTTCGTCTCTTTTACTGCCTGGAATCCATTGCTCTTTCTCCGGTGGCATATCTTCCACATTTAGATCCAGAAACGTCTCCTCACCCGTACGCGTATCGTGTATGACCAAACGACCTGCGGACGCCTCCACCACGGGCTCCACTGTCGCATCAGGTTCCGGTATGGGTTCAGGTTGATAGAGCTCCGCATCCTCGGAGAAATAGCTTTGCCGTTTCGTATCGGATTCACTCTTCACCATTTCCTGTGCCCACAAGGTGCTGCACCCAAGCAAGGCTATCAGAATAGCCGCGATCAATATGTTTTTGTGAGTTCTCATTGTACATCTCCTTTCGTTTTGAATTTCTTTTTTACGTCATTCTTAAGACCGACATGAATGTTACCCGGGATTCATTGGTGTCTTTGTCTTTCTGACCTGGTTACGGGATAAACCGAGAAATCTTGTCGAAAAATTGAAAAAAATCGCATATTTCTTAAAAATTCCTTACAAGCGTTCAATTTTTCCGTCTTGCGGCCTCATGTGCTATCTTTGTTGAGATCGATATAGGGAAAATTGGTTATGTGTCTGGCGGCTTGTTTTATGTACAATAAAAACATGTGTTAAAATAAATGAGGAAATTTGTATGCTCTGATGGGAAGATATTAAATTGGCAAATCGATATGAAGAAACTTCCTATGGCGATTTGAACTCGCGGTTTCAGACGACAGAATGGACGAAAATCCTTAATTCCACGCTGGGCGAGTCGATATTAACCGAGCTCTACACGAAATACTGGCGGCCGGTGTACAAATACCTTCGACGCAGAGGCTACGGCAATGAAGAAGCTAAAGACCTGATCCAGGGATTCTTCAGCGAAAAGGTGCTGGGCCAGCAACTGCTCCAAAAGGCCGACCGTGCTAAAGGGAAGTTCCGCACCTTTCTGTTGACCGCTATCAAAAACTATGCGATCGACCGGCTTCGTCAGGAGCGACCGACGTCGGCGCTTGATGATACGTGTGAACAACCCAGCACCGTCAGTTCTCCTGAATTTGACTTCGATCTTGTATGGGCGGAGGAACTGCTCCAAAAGGTCCTTACCGAGCTTGAAACGGAGTGCCGAAATAACAGCAAGGAGGCACATTGGGAGATTTTCCGTGCCTGGCTGCTGGAACCCGAAGTTTCTGATGTAAAGTTGGATATGAGTGCTATCTGCGCTCAACATGGCGTAGATCATCCTGACAAAGCCTACAACATGATTGCGAACATAAAGGGACGTTTTCGAAAGATTCTCAGGCGTCACCTCAGCCGTCATGCGGATTCGGAGGCGGAGGTGGACGATGAAATCAAGCACTTTATTCAGATTTTTTCAAAAAATCCGCCAAGATAACGAATCAATCTCCGTATATAGGGCGAAAGACCAGCAGTGGTGTCTTGTTGCATAGTTGATTTTTAGAATTATTGGTGACAACGAGGATTTTTAGGACTTGGATTTTTGAAAGTAATTGTAATGGACGATTCATCAAAAAGGCTCAAATTAAATATTGAGCAGAGTACCCGTCTGCTGAGGCTGGGTCTTCATTCAAGCCTCGAAACAGCGGATCAAGCGTACAGTAAGAACAGAGCCGATCTCTTGCTGGATGTGCTCGCTTCCAAATTGCCCACGGATCCGGCACTTATTGAAACGCTACCAACCGTTCTGCGGTCTCTATCGGAAGAGCTGCAATCGGTTTCAGGAAAACCGCTGGGAGCTCTTTTGCAGAATCCCGAAACGAAGATCGCCCTGATTCGCAGAATCAAGGATTTCGCCAAGGAACTCGGGACATCGTCAAAGGATGACATCGAACGGGAGGTCGCCCTCGCCTTATACTATGCGGCCATCGCCAATGCGCTCGTCTATCACAATGTGAAGATTTCTCAACACGATTACGCGAAACTGGCTCAGTCATTCGAGACATTATGCGAACACGATTGGGTTCCGCCGAATCTCTGCAAACTCTTTAAGAAAGCTCAACAATCCTGCAACAGAAAAATCCAATAAGAGAGACGTGTGAAAAATCGGCTCAGCCGCTCTCATAGGCCCCAATATCTACTGTGCCGTTCTGGATGCGAGGCTTGCCGTCAAGATCGAATGGTATCGGTTCGTTGACATCGCCGTCGCCATCCAGGTCAAGGGCGTCAGCAGGAATAGCAGCAATATCGCCTTTATTAATACAGGGAGATCCAGGGCTTAAGCGCAAATCATCATCTGCCGAGCCAATCTTGCCATCCGGTCCATTAGGATCAACAAACATAGGATTAATTCCGAAATTTCCTACTCCCCCAAGCTCGTCGCTCCAGCTTTGGATACAGGAGTGGTCCAAAACAATTCCATCGCCACAAATTTGCGCGGATTCCAGCGAGTCGCCCCGGCATGTGTTAGACCATACAATACAATTGCTCAATGTTGCACTATGCTCTCCACCACCATAGAATCCGCCACCTGCCTCAGCATCAGTACTGTTTCCTACAAAGGTACAGTTTGTTAGCCTCGCAAATCCAGAGCCAAACCTACCCGGAAAATGCGACATCCCACCTGCGCCGTGTTTCGCGCTATTACCGATGAATATACAGTTAGCGAGTGTCGTCTTGCTGTCTCCTTCGTTAGCCACGGCACCGGAGTGAAACCAACCTGAGTTTCTTACAAACCGACAATTGATCAGCGAGTAAATATCCTCTGCCCAGGCAAGAATTGCGCCACCGCTGCCTGTAGCCCGATTACCGATGAACGTGCAGTCTTTCAGCACGAAATCAACTGTGTTGCAAAGAAACACTCCGCCCCCAGAGCTTGCTACATTGTCCTCAAATGTGCAATGACTCATTGTGCCCGTTGCCCCGCCGATGTGGATGCCCCCACCCCAATCGTGTCCTTCTTTGACTTTGGCCCTATTTTTCCTGAAAACACAACCGGTCAAGATCAGAGTCGATCGGCCCGAACTGTGGTACATTCCAGCACCGGGTCTGGTTGAGGTATTGTATCTAAAAGTGCAGTTTATGAGTGTCATCCCACCATCAACATTGTATAATCCCCCACCCTCATCATACCGGAATTCACCGGAACCGTTAGCATTACCACCAGAGATATAAAATCCATCGAGCACCGTGTCCGAATCAGTTCTAATGGCCGCGACAACATGATAGCTGTTTTCCTCGTTCCTGATGAAGTCTGATCCATCATTGCCTTTAAGGTCGCCGCTGAGGATGGTTTGATTATTATTCGGGTCTCGCTGATATGTGCTGACTTCTGTTCCCGAAAATCCGCCTATGAGCCTGACACCGTTCTTAAGGTGAAAGCTTGCCGAACGGTCTCTGGTACCGCGATCCGGCTTATACGTGCCAGTGGCTACCCATATTTCTGTGTTCGGCTGGGCTATGCTCAGAGCATCCTGAAGATCATTAAACGCCGTTGCCCAGGTCTTGCCGTCGTAAGGTCCTTCTGACTTCGCATTCACGTAAATCCGCTCGACCTTCTCATCGCCGGGCTTGTACAGCCCCACTTGCCAGGGCTCATTGATCCATCCATATTGGCTCTTGAAATCCGCCTGACTGAGCGTCATTTGAGCCTCGGAGGTTTGGGGAATGTAAAAGAGGTGATCCGCAATTTTCGGCGGGCCGCGATAATCGCCTGCTGCATTAATCGCCAAGCCCGGTCCGATCTGATCCCAAAGTGGCAACAACACGACGTGCTCTTCAAAGTTTTTTTTAGCATCAAAGATCCGGACAATGCCATCGGCGCCGCCACATAATAGCTGGCGACCATCCGGAGACCAGACTAAAGAGCTTATGGACGGACAATGAGAGATGATTGAGCGGATGGATTGATGAGATTTCGGATCCCAAATTGTGATTTCGCCCACAGAATCACCGGTGGCCAAGAGCATTTCGTCCGGTGACCACGTTACCGCTGTGAACCTGGACGGGCGGTCTTGCGGTTCATTGGGATCACTACGTAGAAGAGTGGACGACCAGTTCTCACCGGTGGTCCATAGACGAATAATTCCATCGTCGCCGCCGGAGGCAAAGTATTTGCCATGAGGCGAAAAAGCCAGGCAGGTCACAGGATACTGAGATACCTGAAGGCTCCTGGTCCGCATTCTGGAACGCGGATGCCAGATTTCGATCTTTCCATCCTCGCCGGCTGTAATTAGGCTCTGATCTTCTGATTGCCAGACAAGGGCATTCACCCGCCCGGTATGAGCGGATAGAGCCGCCAACGGCTCGTTAGAGTCCGACTCGATGTCCCACATGCAAACCGTTCCATTGGATATCCCTGCCGCAATAAGTTTGCCGTCAGGTGACCAGGAGGAAGAAGTAATAACGTCAGGTCCGGCGGGTAGTTCCCGCATTCGTACACCAGACTGCGAATCCAGGATTTCAATGAGATGGCGTTCGTTATCTATTCTGGCCACAGCAATACTGTCCGGCGCCCAGGCCATCATACTCTCGACCGAAGCCGAATTGCCCGTCAGGCTAATGGATTCAAATTGGCGTAGCGGTTCCCATCTATGCGCATCCCAAAGGCAGACTGTTCCTGTTCCGGTACATGTGGCCAGAACCCGACCATTCGGAGAGAAACCTAAAGACTGTATCGGGCCGCACCAGGCTGCCGGGTGTGTGTATTGCGTCTGCCCCGATTGGCGGTCGATCATACGTATCGTACCGTTATGATCCCCTAAAACCAGCAAAGTACGATCAGGGGATAATGCAGCGGCCGTAACCGTCCGTTGAAAGGATTGCCATGTATTGGGCAAGTTGATCGCCCATAACGGAATGATTTCGCTAAACGTTTGAGCGGATTGATCCGCCGACCAGGAAAATTGGTCTCTGCCGCCTCCCTCGGAAAACCAGGGCAGATTTGTACTCACATTTGGATCGATGAGTATTTGTGTCAGTTGTCCTGACTTCGCATCCCAGAGTCGAATGATATTATCCACGCCGGCAGAAGCTAAGGTTTTGCCGTTGGGGCTAAAAACGAGCCTGGTAATTCCACTTCGGTGGCCGCGGGTTTCCAGCGTCCATGATTGGATTCCCGAGGGAAGAGACGGTTTTCTAACGAGGGCGGTTGAAGTTAAGGGCTCCCCTGACGAAAGATCGATACGTCGGACGTCCACCGGCGCCTTTCTCTCACCCAGCCTATGGTTGAGTTGGCTTACTTCATCCTGAGCGGTCGTATAGGCTTCCTGCAGGAGATTAAGCGCCGCCTCGGCTTCCTGTTTGTCGTCGCCGAGAACCTTCATCCTCAACTCGGCCCAAGTGAGTTTCTCAGATTTTAACTCGAGTTCTACCGTTTGAGTTTCGGCTTGCTCTTCAGCGACTTGACGCCTCGTTTGCTCTCCAATCACCTTGGCATAGGCCAATAGGGCGATGCCAAACACCGTGATTAAAACAACCAAAGCGATCCCCACCTGGACCCGATACTTACGGGCTTTCTTGCAAAGGAAATACAAGGTTGTGGGAATCCGTGCATCCAGAGGTTCATCGTTAAGATAATTATCGATATCTTCCGCCAAGGCACCGGCCGAGGGATACCGTTCCTCTTGATTGTGGGCGATGGCCTTAAGCAGAACCGCCTCTAATTCCCGGTCGATGGTAGGACAGGTCTCGCGAGGAGGTCGGATCTTGCCCTGAACGACTCGCTGCAAGACATCAAACAATGATCCGGATAAGTCGTAGGGCGACTGGCCGGTCAGGAGACGATACAGAATGACGCCCAAACTATACACGTCCGTTCGGGTATCGACCTGGTCGTGATGGCCCGCGGCCTGCTCCGGCGACATATAAGCCGGCGTTCCGGCCACCTCCCCTTCGACTGAGATCGTCAGAGTTTCACTATCTTCCTCTAAAAAGGTTCGGGCCAGGCCGAAATCGACTACGTGCGGCTGACCATCGAAACTCACCATGATATTTGACGGCTTGAGATCGCGATGCATCACGCCACGCAAATGGGCATGCTCAATCGCTTCGCAAACCGTCCGCATCAGCACAAGAATCTGCTTTTGAGTCAAGGCTTTCTGGATTACATACTGATCTAACGGCAAGCCGTCGATAAACTCCATCGCGTAATAGTACATGCCGTGATGCAAGCCGCTATCGAAGAGGCTGGCGATGTTCGGATGATCCAAACGGGCCGTCAATTCTACCTCCCGCTCAAACCGAGCTTGAGCCTTGTTGGAAAAAAATCGGGAGGAAGACATCATCTTTAGGGCGACCTGCCGTCGGGTGCTGAGCTGCTCAGCTCGCCAGACCGTACCCATCCCTCCTTCTCCAAGTCGTTCGATGATCTGATATCCTTCTATTTCAGGAGGATGATCCGCATTATCTCGGCTGAAGTCAGGTGTGCCGACAGAAAAATCGAGTGGTTTTGGGGATTGATGTACACGATGAGGTATCGAAGCATTCTGCTCTTGCTCCAAACGATCTTGGGGCGGCTCGCCCTCGAACATCCGAACCTCGAATTTGCCGAGGATTTCAGAACGGCCAATAGAGAGATGTACCTCACCGGCCGAACCTAATCGAATCCGGCAACCCTTTCGAGCTTTTTGCTCATCCACGCGAAGACAGGTGATGAGCTTTCCACTTTTCCAGATTTCTACGTAAGCCATAATACCACCGATCGTTCGTTTTCTTCATGAAATCGGATCGAAAAATCAATCCGTCAAGCTATTCTTTTTGGGAAAGCGTAAATATAAAATGTCATGCTTTTCATTGATAAATCACGTCTTATTAAAACACATTCGACGATCCCAATCATCTTTCATTATACCGCGAAACCCTGAGGGATAAAAGTATGTTGGATGGCCCGCTTCCGCTGCGGTTTTGCCAAAAACTTCGCCGCGTTTTCGTGACCACCACCAATCATGAAAACCGCAATAAGCGAACCGCTGAAAACCACGCTCGAGCAGATGCTCGGCACCCGTTTTGCCACCACTGACATGGTCGGTCATTATGTTGGTTATGCCTGGGATTTACTCTCTGGTATATGGGCAGGAAATGGTAGGC
>JAFGTG010000164.1 GCA_016934255.1 Sedimentisphaerales bacterium | reverse complement strand
GTGGTCGCCTCTTCGTCAGCACGGAGACAGGAAACATTTATATGTTCGGCAAAGGACGATCCACCCAATGAAAAAAGAACGACAATTGTTATGTCGATAGATCAAAAAGACAAGTTAATTCCGCAGTTTTTAAGAATACATAAGGCCAGAATTGGCACGCACTGGATTTGGCCCGAGCACATCAATACCGACATTGAATTGGTGTTGATCAAAAAAGGACAGATGCGTTGTTCCATTGACGGAGAGGTATTTTGCGCCCATAACGGCGACTGCTACTTCGTCCAGCCGGACCAGGTCCACCATGAGGAAATCCTCAGCAAGCATTTGGATATTTTTACGCTCCGATTTGCTCTGCTGGATTCCAGTGAAAAATCCCGTCCGTTCATCTCAAACTGCCAGCCGAAACAACAATGTCTTCGCAATTTTGAAAAAAAAAGCTCAAAACTCTTTGAAAAAATCCTTCAGTTGATCTGGAACGAAAAAAGCGGAACTGAAAGAGAAATCGAGAAAGCGATCTCGGATATCATTCACTTGATCAAAAAGCACATCGACGAACAATCCCCGAGAACAACACCGGAAAAAGCAATGTCACGCCAACATCTGCTTGTCAGGCAGGCTATGGACTTCATCAGGCAGAATACAAATAAGAACGTCACGGTTTCCCAGGTAGCCGATCATTGCTGCATTTGCCCGTGTTATTTAGCTCATATCTTCAAGGATAGAATGGGCATTTCACCCGTCCAGTATATCCTGCAACAGCGAATAGACCAGGCCAAGCGTCTTTTGGCCGACGAATCATTGTACGTGTATGAGGTCGCCAACCAAATGGGTTACAATGATCCCTTTTACTTTTCAAGACAGTTTAAAAAAAATACAGGCCTCTCTCCTCAAGCCTACAGAATCCATCTCGGGAAAGTGTATCTTTAAAATATCCTATACGTTCGCTTTATCAAAAAGCTCGCCCATGTGAGAAGCAAAATAATCCATACAATGAACAAATATGTACATTGACGCCTTGTACACATTGACGATATATTCACGCTTCGATAAGAAATAGAAAAGTGGTTATTCAGGAGTTATATGATGTATCAGTACTTTGGGATTACGGGCTGGAAAGATAAAGTCCTTTTCACGCCGGGTCCTCTAACGACGAGCCAAACCGTTAAGCAAGCTATGTTGCGGGATCTCGGTTCCCGGGATGGCAAATTCATTGGAATCATCAAAGAAATTAGAGAAAAACTCGTCGAGCTTGGACAGGGTGATCCCAAACAATACACTGCCTTGCTTTTACAGGGCAGCGGAACATACGGCCTGGAGGCGGTTGTCTCATCCACCATCCCGCCGGATGGTAAACTTTTAGTGATCATCAACGGCGCTTATGGCAAGCGACTGGCCAAAATCACATCGGTGCTCAAGATCGAAACAATCACACTCGAATATCCCGAAAACACAACGCCGGATCTCCGGGAAATCGAGAAGACCCTCAAAGCCGACAACGAGATCGCCTGTGTCTCCGTCGTGCATTGCGAGACGACGACGGGGATCATAAATCCCATTAAAGAGATTGGCGAATTAGTGGCGAAATCGGGCGCGACGTATTTTGTGGATGCGATGAGCAGCTTCGGCGCGGTGCCGATTCACCTTGCCGATTGTCACATTGACTACCTCGTTTCCTCCGCTAATAAATGTATCGAAGGCGTACCCGGTTTTTCATTTGTGTTGTGCAAGCTTAGCTCTCTCAAAGCATCCGCCGGTTACGCACGTAGCGTGAGCTTTGACTTACTGGATCAGTATCATGGCTTCGAAAAGAACGGGCAGTTTCGTTTCACGCCGCCCACTCACGCCCTGGTGGCATTCCGACAGGCCCTGGCGGAACTGGAACTCGAAGGGGGCGTTCAGGCACGGGCAAAGCGTTACCATCACAATTACGAAATCCTCATTGCGGGTATGCGAGAAATGGGATTCAAGGAATATTTGAAGCCCGAAGATCAGGGATATATTATCACCTCATTCCTGTATCCGGACGATCCGAAGTTTTCCTTCGAGACATTTTATGAAAGCCTGAACCAAAAAGATTACGTGATTTACCCCGGCAAGGTCAGCGACGCCGACTGCTTCCGTATCGGAAACATCGGTCGGATTTTCGAGTCCGACGTTCGCGCCCTCCTGGCCGCTATTCGAGAAACCATAGAGGAAATGGGTGTCAAGCTCAAATGAGACGGCATAACGTAGGATGGGCAGCTTTGCTGCCCATGCTGTCATTAATGCTTCACAAGCAGCATGGGCAAACAAGTTGCCCATCCTACTAAAATGTGTGTAATCGCATGAAATGCAAAAAGGAAAAACTCGAAATCCTTCAATCCGAAGGTGATTTGAATATTTCGCCACATCGCAAGGATTGGATTGAGAAACACATTGATATCGAGACGCAACGTTGGCTCGATCTCGACGCGAAATATTTTCTCCATCAGTCGCTTTCGACGCCCTGCCTGAATGTCTTGTCTCATTGCGAAGGTATTGACCTCGAAGACCTTCAGGGCCGTCGCTTCATGGATTTCCATGGCAACAACGTTCACCAAGTAGGATTCGCCAATCGCCTTGTCATCGAGGCAATCAAGGATCAGATGGACAAGCTTGCTTTCTGCACGCGTCGCTATACGAATATCCCGGCCATCAAACTCGCGGAAAAACTGATCCAATTGGCCCCCGGAGATTTAAATAAGGTTCTCTTCGCTCCGGCTGGAACGACGGCGATCAGCATGGCGCTCAAGCTGGCGCGAATGGCAACGGGTCGTTTCAAAACGATTTCCATGTGGGATTCATTCCACGGCGCCTCGCTCGATGCTATTTCCATTGGCGGGGAGAACATCTTTCGAAAAGACATCGGCCCGCTTTTGTCGGGGACCGAACACGTCCCGCCACCGGATTGTTACCGGTGTCTTTGGGGATGCAAGAATAGTTGCACGCTTCAGTGTGCCGATTATATCGAGTACGTCCTGAGCAAAGAAGGCGACGTCGCGGCCGTCATTGCCGAGACCGCCAGAAGCACGTCGGTTATCCCGCCGGTCGGTTATTGGAAGAAAGTCCGTGCCGCGTGCGATAAGCATGGTGCACTGCTGATCCTCGACGAGATACCCCATTGCCTCGGCCGAACGGGAAAGATGTTCACGTGCGAACACTTCGACGTCATCCCGGACATGCTCGTAATCGGCAAGGGATTAGGCGGCGGAATCTTCCCTTTAGCGGCATTGATTGCCCGCGAGGATTTTGACGTCGCCCCGGATCGCGCCCTCGGTCATTATACGCATGAAAAAAATCCCGTCGCCTGCGCAGCGGCCCTGGCGACCATCCATTGTATTGAAGAAGATCATTTACTCGCCAACGCCGAAAAGATGGGCTGCTATGCCTTAAACCGCTTAGGCGGCATGATGCAACGATATCAGTTGATTGGAGCCGTCCGAGGTTTGGGGCTCTTGATGGGAATAGAACTCGTTAAAGACCAACAAACAAAAGAGCCGGCGACTGAAGAAGCCGAGCGTCTGATGTACGACGCGATGAGTAAAGGATTAAGTTTCAAGGTCACGATGGGCAACATCATCACATTAACGCCCCCATTGACGATTACCGAATCTCAGATGGACAGGGCCTTAAACATCCTGAACGAATGTTTAGAAAATCTTGAAAAATGAAAGGAAAGCAATATGAGTTTTGTGTATCACAGAATCTACAAGGGTCCGGTGAAACTGGTTATTTTCGATTGGGCAGGAACCACCTTGGATTACGGTTGTTACGCCCCGGCCGTCGTCTTCATCGAGGTCTTCAAACGGCGCAACGTCGAGATCACGATGGAGCAGGCTCGCCGGCCGATGGGCCTCAAGAAGCTGGACCATATCCGGGCGATCTCCCAACAGGACGAAGTCGCGGCACTGTGGAAAAAGGTACACGGCAAGGCGTGCACCGAAGCCGACGTGCAGGATATGTTCGAGAAGGATTTCGTTCCGCTCCAGGTCGCCTGTATCGCCGACTATAGTGAGCTAATTCCGGGTACCATTGAAACCGTCGATGAACTAAGAAGTCGCGGAATGAAGATCGGCTCCACATCCGGCTACTTTACCGAAGCGATGGAGATCAACTTCCGCGAGGCGAAGAAACAGGGCTATGTTCCCGATGTTAATGCTTGCGCCAGCGATGTCCCGGCGGGCCGGCCCGAGCCGTGGATGGTCATGAGCAACATGCAGCAGGCCCGCATTTTCCCCCCGGAAGCCGTGGTTAAAATTGACGATACGAAGCCGGGCATTGCGGAAGGCTTGAACGCCGGGACGTGGACCATCGGGCTGGCCAAAACGGGTAATGAAGTAGGACTAAATGAGAAGGAATTAGCCGCCCTACCCGCCGATGAAGTCAAACGCAAAGTGGAAAGAGCCGCGGACGGTCTGGCCAAATCCGGCGCTCATTATGTCGTCGAATCCATCGCCGACGTGCCTCCGATTATCACCGAAATCGAGCAGAAACTCAAATTGGGTGACAGACCGTAAGCTAGGACCCCAAGCCAAAACAGGAGCAAATCATAACTGTGAAAACCGTCAAGAACTACGTCAATGGCCAATGGATCGAACCTAAGAACAGTGGTTTCCTGGACATCGAGAATCCGAGTACGGGGCAGATCATCGGTAAAACGCCTTTATCCACCGTCGCTGAAGTGAATCGTGCGATTGATGCCGCCGCTACTGCCTTTGAGGATTGGCGTCAAACACCGGTATCCCGCCGGGTCCAACCTTTGTACCAATTAGATGCGCTGCTTCGAGAAAACGAAGAAACGATTGCACGGACGCTCGTCGAAGAAATGGGAAAATCTCTACCGGATGCGCGGGCCGAAATGAAACGAATCTTCGAGAATATCGAAGTTGCCTGCGGCATGCCGGTCTTGCAACAGGGAGATAAGCTCATCGGCGCTTCCTACGACATTGACGGCGAAGTCATCCGGCTGCCCATCGGTGTCTTTGCCATGATCGCCCCGTTCAATTTCCCGGCGATGGTCCCCTTCTGGTTCTTACCCTACGCCATAGCAACGGGCAACACGTATGTCGTCAAGGCATCGGAACAAGTGCCTTTGACGATGCAATTAATTGCCGAATATATCCACCAGTCGGGTTTACCACAAGGCGTCTTCAATCTCATTAATGGAGACAACGTTGCCGGTCAGGCCCTGATCGACAACCCACTGGTTAAGGGTGTTTCTCTTGTCGGATCCACGCGAACATGCAAAATCGTCTCCGAACGATGCGCTCAAAATCACAAACGCTGTCAGGCAATGGGATCGGCCAAGAACCACCTCGTCGCTATGCCCGACGCCAAAGTCGATGATATGATCCGCAATATGATTACGTCATGTTACGGCTGCGCCGGACAACGCTGTATGGCGGCTTCCGCTATCGTCGCCGTCGGAGATGCCATGTACCAAACCGTCTGCGAGCAGTTTATCGAAGCGTCCAAGAGCGTCCTGGTCGCGAATCCATTGGATCCCAAAGTGGCTGATGAATCTATGGTTATGGGCCCGGTGATCTCGGCCAAATCGAAAAAATTCATTCTCCATATGATTGAAACCGGTATTAAAGAAGGCGCCACTCTCGCTCTGGACGGCCGGGATATTGTCGTTCCCGGCTGCGAAAATGGCCACTTCATCGGCCCAACCGTCTTCACGGACGTTAAACCGGGGATGGACATTCACAACACGGAGATTTTTGGCCCGGTTGTCGTGATTCTCAAATCCGACTCCCTCGACGAGGCCATAAAAATCATCAATGACCATCAATACGGCAACGGCGCGTCGATTTATACGCAAAACGGCTATTACACCCGCAAATTCAAGCTGGAAACACAATGCGGGATGATCGGGATCAACATTGGCATCCCGGCCCCCGTGGCGTATTTGCCGTTCGGAGGTATGAAAGAATCACAGTTTGCGGATATCAAAGCGCAAAGCAAGATGATCGTTAATTTCTTCACGGAAACGAAGATTGTTACCGAGCGATTCTGGCCGGAAAGCGGCTAATATAAAAAATAAATGTTAAATTAACAAACGATTTTTAGTAAGATAGGTACAATAACATTCCGAAAGTCGAAAGGTAAATGTGATTTAGTATAAAACTTTTTTTCAGGAGGCCAAAAGATGAAAAAAAGACATGCTTTCACACTCATCGAGTTACTGGTTGTAATAGCCGTGATAGCCATTCTCCTGGCGATTCTGATGCCCGCGCTAAGGGCGGCCAAGAACCAAGCTAAAAAAACTGTTTGCTCTGGTCATGTCCAAGGGCTCGTACTTGCCACAAGGATGTACGTTGATGACTATGACGGGAAAACACACGACTCTCCCAATAACGGTCTGTGGGATAACGCATGGCAACATCCGACCATTGTCAAACAATACGGGCCAAACGAAAATTACGCCTATTGGGGAATCGCATATTTTCCCTATGCCAAAAATAAGAAGATTTTCAATTGCCCCGCCATGATACGTGGAGATGATTGGCCGGAATCAGGAGGTAATTGGGGTCGTGCGTCACAGCAATATTTCAAATATTGCTCCTACGGCCTGAATAACTACATCACAAATAAGAAGATCGATCTTGAATTCAAACACCCCGGCGAAGTGATCGCCTTTCAAGATCATATCGAACAACTCCTGGACGACAACGGAGATATGTTTCACGTTCGACCCGGAGATCGAGTCAACATACCTCAATGGCGACCGAGCAGCCAGGGTGGGAATGGCTTTGTCGATACAAATTGGTCGGGCGATCAATGGCATGACACGGTTCAAGAATGTTATCGCCACCGTGGCGTCTCCATGACCGTCTGGCTGGATGGACACGTGACAGAAATCAAGGAATCGACGGGCGAAGACATCCCCCGCAAATGGTACACGGGTAATCCCGAAGATACGCTTTGATCCAGGTGAGATTATTCAGTCATCGCGTCGTCCGCGATCTTCAGAGAATCGTCAACGGCATCGACAATGTAATCGATCTCGTGCCTTTCGACAATTAAAGGCGGAACGATCCAAATACCAAACTTGTCCGCCGGAATATAGATGTTCTTTTCTCGGAGCAGGAATTCTGCAATTTCGGTGAGAACATTATAAGCATACTTTTCCATTTGTTTTCTGAACGGTTCTTTCGTCCGTCGATTTCTCACCAGTTCGAGAGTCCAAAACAGATCCATGCCCCGAACTTCGCCCACCGATCTATGCCTTTGTTCGAGCGATTGAAGCTGGTTGCCCAAGTATTCCCCCATTTCTCTGACCCGCTCAAGTATCTTTTCTTCGTATAAAACATGGATACCAGCAAGGGCCGCCGCACAGCCAAGGGCATGCCCAGAAAAGCTCTGGCCGTGCCCGAAGACATTATCCTGGAAAACGGAAGCAATCTTTCGGCTGAAAACCGTCGCGGTCAGTGGGCAATAAACACCGAGGGCCTTTCCCATGACGATGATATCAGGAACGATTCCATAATGCTCAATCGCAAACATCTTACCCGTTCTACCGAAACCGGTCATGGTTTCATCGGCTATGAGGACGACGTTCCACTTGTCGCAGATTTCCCTGAGTCTCGGATAATACTCGTCGGGCGGAGGAATAATACCGTTGGAACCGACAATCGGCTCGACAATGACAGCGGCGACTTTATTGGAACCGCCTTCCAGCCCGATCATATGATCGATGTATTCCACGCATTCGATATCGCAATCAGGATAGGTTTTATTAAAAGGACATCGATAACAGTAAGCATCCGGTGCATGCTTAACGCCGGGCATGGTCAACGGCTCGATAAACCACCGCCGGGGATCTCCACTAACAGAGGCCGCTCCCATTGTAGAACCATGCCACGAGCGATACCGGGAAATGATCTTGTACGGATAGGGATATTGCATATCCGGCGAGAGATTTTTCAAGTCCCTTCTTAATCATTTGATGGTACTTATAAAACCTCGCTCCCTTGATAGCCGCCTCGACAGCGCCGGCGCCGCTTTGGCCGAACCACACGCGCTTATTGGAATCGCCGGGCGTTATTTCGGCCAGCGTCTTTGCTAACCGGGCCGTTGGCTCGGTGGCAAAATCGTCAGTGACATAAACGACCTTTTCCATTTGATCCCGCATCGCCTGAAGAATCTTCGGATGACGAAATCCTAGCACATGTTCGTCACTTCGTGGGTGACTTTTGAGGTCAAATCGGCGTTCTTGGGTTGATAAACGAGGTTTTTGTCTTGAGCCACATCTCGTGTAGTGACAATATTTTATCTTCCATTCCACTTTTTATTTAGCTAATACACCTATATAGAGTATAATATCAATAGTTTAAGTACTGACAATATTACGTTGATATGATACAGGAGTCAGCAAAGAGATGTTTCCGCGAGTTACCACGGTCAAGCAGGGCAAGAACACCTACCAGTATCTGCGGATACTGGAATCTTATCGCCACGAGGGACGCTGCCGACAGCGAGTGGTGGCTAATCTGGGGCGCGTTGACCTATTGGACAACAAGCTGGATCGGCTGGTTAATTCGCTGGGTAAGTACTGTAAGAACAAATTGGTGGCTCCCGATAAGATCGAATGTAAAGAAGCGTTAATATGGGGATCGGTGCTATTGGCTCGCCACTTATGGGAGCAGGTGAATCTTGCTGAAATTCTCAAGAAGCATTGTCAATCACACAGACAGAAGTTTGAAGTGGCGGAGACGGCATTTGTGTTAATAGCAAATCGCTTGTGCGAACCAGGCAGTGAACACGGTCTGGCCCGATGGCTGGAGCATACCTTTGTCTGTGATAGTCGTGGCAGACGTTGGCAGCCGCAATGGCTGGCTGCCGAACGTATCACCCAACAGCAGCGGGTCAAGGTCGAGCATCAACAATTGAATCGCTGGTACCGTACCCTCGATGCCTTGTTGGCGGCCAAGGAGAAGATTGAAGAGGCTCTATACCTTCATGTGCGTAACCTGTTCAACCTGAAGGTGGACATGGTTTTTTATGACCTGACCAGCACGTACTTTTGCCGTAAATCTCCGAAAGGTCAATTGCGTCGTCACGGGGTATCAAAAGATAAAAAGCCGCGTCAGGTCCAGGTGGTTGTGGGCGTGGTGATGGCCAATGGTTTTCCGATAGCTCACCATGTTTTTGCGGGCAACACAGCAGACAAGAGCACTCTGCAAAAGGTAATTGCCGATTTGGACATACGATTCGGATTGAGACGAGTAATAGTAGTATCTGATCGCGGGCTGGTAAGTGAGCAGAATGTTGATTTATTATCGAGACAACAGTTTGGTTACCTTCTTGGGGTTAAGGGCCGACGATGTGATGAAGCCTCGGAGGTTCTCAAGGCTCTGTCGGAAGATCGATGGCAACAAGTTGATCCGTACAACCGGGTTCAGGAAATTTGTCTTTCGGACAGCAAGACGCGTTACTTTGTGATTGATAGTACCGAGCGACGCGGTTACGAGGAATCGATGCGTCAGCGCTCGATGGAGCGGACCCAAGAGCAGTTACAGAAGATCGTCGCTGCCGTCGAAAGCGGACGCCTCAAGGATCCGGTTAATATCGGGGCCCGTGCAAGTAGAGCGCTTTCGAAAAATCGTGGCCATCGATATTATTCGTGGCAGGTAGCCGGTCCCGGCCAATTCCATTTCTACGAGGATCAAAAAAAGCTTGCCGCCGAGATGCTCCATGAGGGCAAGTATATTCTCAAAAGCAACGACAACGATCTGACCGCGGTTGAGGCGGTGGCTTGTTACAAGGAGCTGAACACTGTAGAGCAGGGCTTCCGTGACCTCAAGGATGTTATCGATATGCGTCCGGTCTATCACAAGCGAGATGAAAGAATCGAGGCTCATATCTTCGTAGCTTCGCTTGCACTGTTTCTTAAACGAACGTTGGAATATCAACTGTCCTCCAGGCTGCCGGAATTGAGTGCTACCGATGCCCTTGGTGCGGTTCAATCAATTGGCTTGGCAGAGTTGGATGTTGCCGGCCAAACCCGGCGTTTGGTCTCCGGCGGAGGCCGAGATGCCAGACGGATTTTAGCTGCTTTGGGGATCAAAGAAATCAATCCGCCTGGTCATTAAAAGGGTGCCGATGAGAGCGAAAAATGCTAATGTAGTGACAAATTCAAAATCGAGTCCTTATTTTACAAGGACTTACGAGCGCAACTGACGAACATGTGCTAGGTTGATACATTCATGAGCGCTTCGCAGATCGAAGATTTGCCTTCCGTCCGTCGTATGAATCCAGCAACCGTCGGTCTTTTCTACTGGTATCGGATCGTAATCGCGCTGGGTCGCCCAACATTGCATCAAATATTTCTGCTGCAATGAGCGAAAATCTCCCTCACACTTCGGTTCTGTCCTTCGGGAATTCATGATTCATCTCCAAGAACTTTTTGAGCACGTCAAATAACATACGGTCCCAATGATGGATCGAAAATAAAACTCAATATGTCATTTGCCTGCATTGCTCTATCCAATCCATAAGAGACTTCAAAGAATCGTTCACGCTTTCAAGACCTCCCGCCGCGAGAAAGGCGGAGGGTGGAACCTCGATAATAATAGTCTCATCAAACTCTTTCTCGATTAAGAGCCGGACGAAATCTTTCCAGGGCACTTCGTCATAAATCAACGGACAGTGATCGCCCTGACATACATCGTGACAGTGAACGTGGCCGATCTGTTTTAATAACACCTCAGTAGGATAGAGCGGAACGTCAAATCTCTTTGCATTAAAATAAGCATGGCCAAAATCCCAACAGGCCCGAATCCCGCTGCGCGTCACGATCTGAAGCAGCTCGTCATAGGTATCCCCGATGCGTTGTTTGTCCTCTCCGGTATTGGGACCGAACTGTAACTCGGCGACGACCTGAACGTCGGGTGCATTTCGAGAACACCATTGGCGCGCCCACGAAAGCAAAGAAACGGAACGATCAAATAGAATCTGTCGATCGATTGTCGAAGAACCCGCAGCAGGGTGAAAGTTGATAACCGTCGGAGATTGTTGGCGTTGGGATATTTCTGCGGCCTGGGATAAAAGACGCTGATGGTAATTCCAACACAAATTGCCATCCTCTATTGAGAAATACGCCGGATCGCAACCGGTCCCTTCACAATAGGGATGAAGGGATATCCGCAATCCCGCCTCACAACACCGCGTGACATGTTCACGAAGCGCTTCATACCCGGTCTCCGGCCCGACGGGTGTTTCGACCGCTGAAAAACCTAAATCTCTAAAATAATTGAGTATCTCATGGTCACCGTAGAGTTGACGATACAATGGGTGTTCTGAAAATCCGATTTCAAGTTTAATACCAATGAACATTCTATGCAAAAAGTCCTGTACTCAAGGTTTCGTAGATTCAGCTAATTGTTTAACGCGGCGCCGCGTTTGCCCGATCACGTTCGGAATACTGTCTTTGCTCATAAAATCAACAATCCATCCGAAGCCCAAAGGGATTTTGCCGGGATCGGTATAGACGCGATAATAAGCCAGGACTCGCCGTTCTTTTCCCGGATACGTTTCAAGCATCCATTGCCCCCAGGTATTGATAATCGTCTCCTTCGGTTTAAGCCCGGGCCAGGGTAGGTTCTTCCATAGGAGCTGAACTTTATTTGCCTCGTCCTTGACCCGGTATATCAAGCGATATTTCTTTTCGAAGTTCATCGGCAAACCAAGCCTGTAATCGACAATGAATCCATAATCGGTAGAACGCCTGATGGAGGCTTCTTTGACGTTGGGCATAAACTCGGGATAGCTTCGATAATCGGTTAGGATACCGGAAACCTCCTTAATGGTCCCCTCGATAAGGCCCATGGCTTCATATTCCTGGGCGTTATCTCTGTGGCCGGCAATTTTGCGGACGATAATTTTCCCTTTGGAAATGGCCATCTTATTTTCTTGAAACAACTTATTCCTATCTATTTCATTTCTTCTTTGCGAATAGAGGTCATCCATGAAAATATAATCTTTGTTTTTTTGAAGCTCTACAGCTCGAATCGGATCAAGTTTCTTCAACGCCGACCAGTCTTTTTGAGCGATTTGTGACTGTCCACACGCCTGGCGGATGAGCGCCCGATTGAAATAAAAAACAATGCGATCCGCCTGGGTTCCCCATTTTTTGTCGATACAAAAGGTGAATTGCTGAAGGGCTTGCTCGAAATCCCGATTTTTAGCCATCGCTGCGCCGAGATTGTTTCGAGCAAAGTAATAGTCGGGCTCCAGGCGAATACATTGTTCAAACGCTTGAATTGCCTCGTCATACTTTCCATTATGATATAAATGATTACCGCTCACGTGGAAATCGTATGCCGTTTCCGTAGAAGCCGTCCCGGCACAAATTGTTCCTAATACCAACAAAAAAAAGAATAGGATAGTGATCGGAAATGTCTTTAACCTCATCATCGGTTATCCCCCCGGAGAAACAGGATTATTCGCATACGTTATATCCTTTGACAGCATTTTTCGAGGTAGTTCCGGGCTTGATTGATTTGGCCGGTCACCTCCCCCGCCGTCGGCATAATGGGAATACCTCGCGGCACCGGGTGCATAAACACCTCCGTCCAGCGGGCGTAGTTGATCTTCTTCAAAGCGGCAAGAATCGGAACAAAATCCAGATCGCCCCATCCCGGCAATTGCATGAGTTCCTGCTCTTTTGGTAATTTTTTGTGACAGCCGAGACCATGTTGCCATGCGTAGAAGTGGACAAGTCGATGATCGAGATGTTCAATCAAATCGGCTATCAAGCCCGGTTCTTGTGGTAAATGATAGGGCGCCAGGGCAATCCCGAGAAACCGGCTGGGAGAAAATTCACCGAACCATTTAATGGCATCGGGTAAATCCATCAGACTGTTCGCATGATTTTCAATCCCTATTGTGATGCCTGTTCGCTCAGCGACTTCAACATGCGGTTTCATTTTCTCAACGAATGTTCGGACCGCGATCTTGAGGGCCTGGCCTTTCAGATTTTTCGGGCCGCCGCTTCCACTAATGATTACCGATCCACCAAACTTCTGTAATAACCTCATTTCGTCCTGAAGGCCAAACGATCCCAGATCATAGCGTGTGATCATACCTAACTCGACCTGATGTTGCTTTAGCATGTCGGCGAATCGTTCGTGCCCCATGGCCTGGATTTGTTCTCGCTGATTGGCGTGATGCTCCGGCCAGATGTCGATATGCCGGGATCCCGACTTGCGAATCTCCGGCAAGATTTCACTCAAAGGCAGCTTACCGTACATGCTCGATCCGACGATATATCTCAATTGGAAGATTTGTTCGTCGGCCGGAAATGCGATCCTTGTAACGGCAGACGCTCCCGTTACAACTAAATACCTACAAAACGTACGACGATTCATTTTTTTCAATCATTCCTTTATTTTTTACTGGATTTCTTATCATACCTATTTCTATCATTTCTGCAATGCCCTTCACAAAATGAAGATTTTTTAGAACGAAATGACGTTGTGCCATTGAACACTTGTTGCGATAATTATTATGGTGATTTCTAAGGAGCCCGAACAACAACTGGTAAATGAATCAGTGTAATCATTCTGGTTCTGAAAGGAATATAGATGAAAACGAAAGCGTTTACCTTAATCGAACTGCTGGTTGTCATTGCGATTATTGCGATTTTAATGGCCATTATCATGCCGGCGTTGAACGCCGTCAAAAGAAAAGCGGCCTCCACGGTCTGCCTCAGTAACACGAAAAATCTGTCGCTGGGCTGGTATATGTATATGGATGACAACGACGGCCGGATTATGAGCTCCGAAGACAACGGCACGGACCAATACGGTAATTTTGTCGGCTGGATCGGCGTACCTCGGAACATCAACGGCAGCACCTTGAGTAACACGCAAACGACCCCCGTAACGGACGAAGATGAAATCCGGGGCATTCAAGAAGGGCTTTTATTTCCTTATGTTAAAGAACCGGCTGCCTACCATTGCCCCGCTGACAATGTCCGAACGAGTCTTTATGACAGGACCAAGGTCTTCGTCTCTTATGGTGTGCCAATGTGTTTATACGGAAGCCCGAGCGGCAACAGCAAGGAGCAGATCAGGACGTTCGGAGAAATTAAACGACCGGCGACCCGTTATAACTTCGTCGAGAGCGCGGAAACACGAAACTGGAATTCGAGTCACCATTTCGTGTTGGGAGCGCCGGAATATACCGGAAACACCGAATGGGGCTGGTGGGGTCCGATGGCCGTGAACCACGGTGACAGCAGCATCCTGGGTTTTTGCGACGGTCATTCCGAAGTGCGAAAATGGCGGGATCGCTACACAATAGAACGTGTGGACAAGATTGTTAAGGCAGGGGGTGGAAACTACGGCATCGACTATCCCCCTGCGGACCAAACGTTGGATATCGCCTACATGGCCGACGGCTGGGCCTATCGTCATCTCGGCAACTGAAAAAAATCAAAAATGAAATATCAAAATGGTGGAATCCTTTAGGGATGACTTCTTCAATTTTACATTCTACACTTTAATTTTTACATTTTCTTATGGATCGACGAAACTTTGTGAAGACAAGCGGAATGATAGCCGGCGGTTTACTGCTGAATAAATTTGATGCACAGGCCGCCATTAATTTGAGAGAGCGCCCGAACATTTTGATGATTACGACCCACGATCTGGGCCAACATCTCGGCTGTTATGGGGTCAAGGAAGTCTCTTCGCCCCATATCGATCGTCTCGCGGCCAGGGGCGTGCGATTCGCGAATATGTTCTCAACATCAGCGGTCTGCAGCCCGGCGCGCGGCGCACTGCATACGGGACGCTACCCGCAAAGCAACGGACTGATGGGTTTGACCCATGCTCCCTGGTGGTGGCGATTCAACGAGGGAGAAACACATGCCGCCACGATCCTACACCAAGCGGGTTATGAGACTGTTCTTTGCGGTTTTCAGCATGTTTTTCTCTCCGGCGAACAAAAGAAATACGGATACCAGAAAACGTTGACAACGAAAACTGATGCGGAAAAAACCGTAGAACTGGCCGCCAATTTTCTCAAAGAACGACAGCAAGAGAGTAAGCCATTCTTCTTGAAAGTGGGTTTCTTCGAGGTGCATCGTAAAGGCGGTTCATTTTTACATCGCGAATATGATCCGAGCAAACCTGTTCACATACCTAAATATCTCGCCGATACGCCTGTAATGCGAGAGGACCTGGGTCGCTACCAAGAGGAAATCCATTATTTCGATTCGTGTGTGGGACGCATTCTTAACGCCCTGGAGGTTGGGGCTTGTGCAAATAATACGATTGTGATCTTCACAGCCGATCACGGCATCCCTTATCCGGGCGCGAAATGGAGCCTTCGAGATCCGGGTATCGAAGTGCCCCTGATTATGTACTGGCCGAATAGCTGTCTGTCCGGTGGAAAAGTTTATGAGGAACTCATTAGCCACGTTGATGTGCTACCAACGCTTCTGGACCTGATCGGCATTCCCAAACCGGGCAATCTCCAGGGTGTCAGTTTCGCCGATTTCCTGCAAGGTAAAACAACTCGAAAACCCCGTCGGGAAATATACGCCCAATTCACCCCGGCCATGTTCCGCGACAATGAGTCGCGATGCATTCGCATGGAACGTTACAAATTGATCCGTTACTTTCAGGCGGGACGCTGTATGAAATTCCCAATCGACGTCGATCCGGTGCGATTCGCCCAACATACCGAGCGAGCAGAGGGAACCGGCCAGCCTCGACCTTTCGTCCAGTTATTCGATATGGTCGAAGATCCCCATGAAATGCACGATATCGCCGACAAAAAAGAGAACGCCGCTATCGTCAAAGAACTCTCGAAAAAACTGTATGTCTGGATGGAAATCGTTGACGATCCTATATTAAAAGGAGCCGTGCAAACGCCCTACTACCGCCAGTCCATGGAAACCTTCCGAAAAACCGTGCAATAAAATCGTTACTGATCGGCTGGGCCAAAACAAACGATCCGTCCGTTCATGAGCGACAGGAAGAGCTTATTGCCGGCAGCGATCATACCGTCGAAAACGGGCGGGGCTTCAAGATCAATGGACGCTAACCGACTGCCATCCTCTGTCGAAACCGCCCAGAGCGAGCCGCCCCGTCGTCCGCGCCATGCCTCGGTTTGTTCGGCCAGTTTTTGCTTGAGCGATGCTTCATCGGGGCGATGCCAAAGATCGACCTCGTCGATTACATCGGGCGGCCCGGCGATGAATAAAGCATTTTTCGCGAGCACCATCGCCCGGGCCTGAATCGGAAGATCGGGTTTGATCCACTGATAATTGATCGCCGTTAACTGCTTTGGCGTATATAACTTACCTCGGCTGAGCCACTGCGTTTGGTTCCACTCTCTTTCCTTCGTATGTTCGGCGGCGTTTTTCGCCACGCGATCCGGCCCATCGGGCGCCGGCCTTTTGTCCGCCTTATACAGTTGGTATTCAATGGTTGGCGCTTGGGCCAGAAAATTCGGCTTGCGGGCGAAGCCGTAGATCGTGTTCTCATCGAAGGAAAGGATACGACCCGACGGCGCATGCTTGGCCCCTTCAAACCATACGCGCCAACCGTAAACGCTCGTCACGCCGTACATCCAGTAGCTTCGGTGATGCCAATTATCGTCGAGCAATCCAACGGGACTGAAAAGATGGACGCCTTCGCGATCCTGATGTTGGACGTCCAGATCGGGTGCAATGCGCAGACGGTTGCCGTCCAGATCGAAGGGCTGTGTCCGCATGAATATGCTTTTGCCGTCGCTGGTGAGGATATCGGGATTCGCCACGGGCATCGTCAGTCCGCACCATCCGGCTTGCAGCTTCTGGATATTCTCGCCGCTTTCAGGAACCTTATCATCCATCTTCCTCACGGCAAGTAATTCACCGGTCCTGGCGTTCAATTTATAAAAGCGAAGCCCGCCATCGAGAAAAGCAGATCGCCCCGCCACGCAATACACGGCATCGTTCATCACCAGCACACTGCCATGCACGGGCCAGACCGACTCGACCTGGCCGTATGAAACCAGACGCCGTTCATTCGTCGCCGCCAGGAATCTCCACACTAAACAGCCATCTCTGGCACGAAGGCAATAAACGTATCCATCATGCGAGCCAAAGTAAACCCACTCGTCATAAACTGTCGGCGGCGAATCGATACGCCCCCCACAAGTATATTGCCAGAGTTTCTCGCCGTTGCCTGCATCGAACGCGTGAACCCTATGCGTTTCCGGTGTAACAGTCAGGATAATATCATCAGCCGATACAAGACTCGTGAGCTGGCTACGTACATCCTTCGTCCAAAGCTTTTTGAGATTTGCTGGAACGGATATCGGTGTATAACCGCTTCGTTCACGGTCATGGCGATACATGGGCCAATCATTGGGATTTGAAATTTGAGATTTGAGATTTGAGATTTGGGAG
>JAFGTG010000163.1 GCA_016934255.1 Sedimentisphaerales bacterium | reverse complement strand
CTGACGGACGTTAAGGATAAGGTTTCTCGATATGGGAGAAATCAGTTTAGATAAAATAGTAACAGTGAGCCGGGACGTGGAAGTCCAACGGCTTGCGCGGGAGCATGCTCATGAGGTTTTTGGAGCGGATGATCTAACGGATGCTCTGGAGTTGGTGCAGAGAATTAGTCCGAGCTTGATTCTGTGCGATTACCGATTTGATCCTATACGGATTCGTGAGTTATTATTAAAGGCCGATAACCGTTTCGCCGATGTGCCGGTTGTCGTCGTGGGGAGCAACGGCCATACCGATGGCTTGGATAAGGAATTCGCCGAAGTGGGCGGTTATCACTTTTTAGAAACGAGCCGGGATGACCACCAACTGAAACAGATCATCAATAAGATAGAACTGACTCGAAAGGCCACGAAGTCGGAAACTCAAAATGATAACCAATCCTCTTCATCCCGTTGCGAACGAGATATTCAGGTAAGACGTTTTTTTGCGGACGACCTGTCTGTTTCTGTCTCGATGGTTGGAAAGAGCCCGTCCGTTCTTAACACCCTTAGAATGATTCGACTCGTAGCCCAAAGTCAGTGCAATCCGATTCTGATCGTTGGGGAAACGGGAACGGGTAAGGAACTGGCGGCCAAGGCCATCCATACGCTGAGGCATCCCAACGAGCCCTTCGTCGCGGTGAACTGTGCGGCCTTAACGGCTACCCTGTTGGAGAGCGAACTCTTTGGACACGTCAAAGGGGCCTTTACGGGGGCGGACCGGGATCGAACGGGGCTTCTCGAATTGGCCGGCGCCGGTACGCTTTTGCTGGATGAGATTTCTGAGATGCCAATGGACTTGCAAGCTAAATTGTTGCGCGTCCTCCAGGAAAAGTGTTTTCGGAAAGTGGGGGGGACCAAAAACATTCCCTGCAACGCGACGATTATCGCATCAAGCAATCGCAATCTCATAAATGAAATTCAAGCCAATCGCTTCCGACGCGATCTATATTATCGTCTGGATGTGAGTCCCATCGTTCTTGCTCCGTTGCGTTCACCCGAACGGAGAAATGATATCGGACTTTTGGCGGAGTATTTTCTCGAGACATCAACCATCTGTCCGCAGAAGCCGAATAAAATCGAATCACTGACGCAATTAGCCGTCGAAGCGTTGGAAAGACATGAATGGCCCGGGAACGTTCGCGAGTTGCGGAATGTTATCGAAAGAGCGATCCTTTTGGAGACGACGGATCGTATCGGACTGGGGGCGATCGTCATTAATTCGATCGAATGCGGCCAGGCCTCGGACAATCAGACGAACGGTCTAATCAAAGGTTTTTCGCTGGCCAAAGCGGAGCGTGAGCTCATTTACCGAGCGCTTCAAGAGACGGGTTGGCAAAAGACGCGGGCCGCGGCTCTGTTGGGGATCACCCGGGCGACATTGTATGCTAAGGTCAAGCAATACAATATCGGTAAAAATTCCTGCATTGTGAAGAGCCACGCAGGGAATGATTGTGACGAAACGGTCATCTCACCTGTTTCCCTGCCGACTTGTTGACGAGCCTTTCCCTTACTTCCTCTTTGTCAGAAAATCTTTCAGCTCGTATAGAATCCTGACATTTCTTTATGAGATCAATCATTTAACGTGTGTGAAGAATTGGATTTCAACGCCGAGAAGTCCACAATATCGTCCACTTTCCTCGAATGAACGGTTATGGCACGATTATTGCTATATTCTACATAAGAGTGTTTATAGGTATGCCCTCATGATCTCGGGGGGGCAAAAAGTTGCCTGGTGGTTTCAAGGCAAAGTTGAAAATTATGGCGGTGAATGACAATAAGAATATTCCCGATGCCAGTGCCTCCGAATTGCGGTCGGATCCGACGCCGTTTTCGGATGGGATTTCTGAGCAGAATTCGAAGACCAATCCAACGGTTTCGAAAGATCGGATGAAACTTCCGGAGAGTGATGTGTCCGTTGGCGATAAGGATTTGTACGGTCTTTCAATAGACTCGCTTCGTGATAATATCCCTCTCAAAGCCCTCTTTGCACGCCGATCCTCTCAGGGATTCGTTCGAGATTCGCGGTTTTCATGGCTTCAGAAAGCTATCGCTGTGACGATTATTATTGTGGCGACGATGCTGATGTACGCGTTATTAAAATCTCCGACGAGGCCTATTGTCGATTCACCGCCAACACCCACTCAGGAAGTGGTCACAGAGATCCCACCTTCACCTGTTTCTCCGCCGCTTTCTCAGGCGCCGGTGATAGAAACTCCGCCGGTTAAGTCGGAACACATCCAGGAACCTTTGCCTGAGCTTTTACCGACCCAGCCTCGTTCTATCGAGGTGGCCCGCAGTTTTTATATGCAGGGAGACTACCGCAGGGCGTATGCGACCTACGGCCAGCTTCTTCCGGCTTTACCGGTGAGTGAGCAATTTCTGAGGGATTATCTCCAGTTAGAAATGGCTCTGTGTGCGAAAGACGCCTCTGATTTAGCACAGGCAAGTCAGTTATTATCTACGATTTCTCATAGTCGCTCGCCTATCGTAAGGATCATGGCCAATTATCATCTCGGGTTAATTGAATTGCAAAGGAAACGGTTTCTACGGGCCAGAACCAGAATTTATGACGCGCTTGCCATTCTTAAAGCGATTGATTTGAACGACGATTGGGCGTCATCTTTCGAGGCGGATTGTCACTTTATGGTTGCGGAATCTCTCAGTCGACGGGTTCTTTCATTAAGCCGCGAGGATACGAGCCTACCTGATCATTTATGGAGTAACACCAGCGTGACGTATCGTCCCTTCGATCAGTTTGGAGGGATCGAACTGCAAAGGTTCCTTCGTTCCGGCTCGGAAGAGATGGATAAGGCATTACTCGGGCCCATCATTCGAGAACGTGAATATCCGACGGGGCCTTCTCGATGGTCCGTTATTTCATATGGGTCACCGTTGGAGGAACTGATGAGTCGATTTGCGACTGCCGCCAATCTCGATATTCATTGGGCCATTAAAGGATCGTCGGAATTGGTTTCAGCGGAAGACGCCGCTCGACAAAGAGCCGTCACACTGTATCTTCCCGTTGCCACGCCGAGCCAGGTTGTCTTGGTTGCAGCCGGGTGTGCCGGATTGATGGCTTACGTTGAAGATAATCCGGATAGGCTTAAGGTGACGATTTATGATCCGATCGAATATTCGTCCCTGGATGAATACGTGTCGTTAATGGGGCAACAGGCGGTTTCGTTGTGGCAGAAATTCGTTCTGGTATTCTATAACGATAGCCGGCTCGGCAATGCTCATTTCGCCATGGGGCTCTTGCAAACTCGGTTAGGGCAGACCACCGAAGCGCTGGCCGAGTACAAATTGGTCACCAATCGTTTTTCTGAAAAGTCACTGGTTCCCTATGCGTTGTTGCATTCGAGTCAGATAAGAATCCATTTACGCGATTATCATGGGGCTCGGGCCGATTTGAACCAGCTCATCGACCAGTATCCGGATACCGATATTTACGAAAAAGCCTATTGGTATCTGGCCGACGCCACAATGGAAGCGAGACTTATGGCTGAGGCCGCACGGTTATATCAAAGGGTTTACAATGTTGGATTCTCGGTGGAATCAAAAACCCTCTCCGCCTTCAAAGCGGCCAAGTGTCTGTACGAGACACAAGCGTACGAAGAAGCAGCAAAATGGCTGAATCGATATATTAATTTGGTCGGAGAGGATAAAGGATATGACGTTTATTCGGCTTATTATTTGCTGGGTCAGACCTATCTCGCGTTAGAAAAATATCAGCAGGCCTATCGGGCCTTTCAAAACATATTGGTCGAAGAAAGTCCAAGGGCACAGTACGTTCAGGCCATCACGGCTTTGGTACAAAGTCATATTGAAAATGAACACTTTGTCGAAGCACTGAATACGTTGGAGAATTTGCGTTCAGTCACATTGTCCGAAGAGCAATCCGTTGAAACGTTGCTGCTCAGAAGTAACGTTTATCGAAAGTTGGGATTGTTTGATGAGGCGATTATTTTCCTGCAGGACAGGGCCGGATACGTTTCCGATCAACAATTGGACGCCAGAATATCTTTCGAGCTGGCTCTTTGTTATATCGATAAAGACGATCTGGAAAATGCCCGAAACTGTTTGAGTGAAATGCTCGGTGTGGTTGAATCCGGACCTTTGGCGCACGAGGCGGCGCAGATATTATCCGACATATGTGTAAAACTCGATCAAGATGATCAGGCCATATCCGTCTGTCTGAAGCTTTTGGATTCCGATCCGCCAAAAGAAGTTAAGCAAAATGCTTTGAAAACGTTGGCTGCGGCCTATCGAGAACGAAGCGAATATGACAAAGCCGTATTAGCTCTCTCCGGCCAATGGAAATGATGATGAGAATGAAGAGCTCAAAATTGCGTTTTAATACAATGTGTAAAGCGACCGTTCAACAGAATGTGAAGCGATATTATAATGTGTTCAGTTTGGGTTTGATGACACTGTTTCTTTTGGAGTTGGCGACCAATGTAGTTTCTGCGGTCACCGCGGGAGAGAACAATTTAAACCTGTCGAAAATCGTTCAAACAGATCCTAACGTTTTGGAACAACTTGAGTTGTTCGGAACTCAGTTTAGTTCATCTGAAAACAGAAAAGAGCAAGAGAATCGCAATAGACTCAGGCGAATCATCGAACAAGTTCGATCCGTCAAGTTTGAATCCGAGATTAAGATTTCCAACGTTTCCGTTGAACCCAATGAAGCTCCGATCCAAGAACCTAATGAGACGGTGCCTGAGGTAATCCTCCAGAGAATGAAAGAGACGAAAAAGGCGGTGATCGAACCCCCTAAAAAGCAGGTCTCTGACATGAACATGTCAATGCTAAAGGATATTTTAAAAAATCCCGATCAATTAGATGATCCTTTTGAAATGGGGGAGTTGTTGTTTGCCGGCGGTAATACGAAGGATGCGGTGATTTTTTACCGGGAGGCGTTGAAGCGGACAGATCCGAACGATGTTCGTTTATCTCAAGAGAGGGCTTGGATCCTGTTTCAAATCGGTAACTGTCTGAGGTACCACGAGCCGATCGCGGCGACAGAGACATATCGGAAGCTACTCGTCGAATATCCAAATTCCCTGTGGACGGATCTGGCCAAAGCCCAAAAAGGGTTTATCGATTGGAGTCTTGTAGAAAAACCCCGCGAATTGATTGCTGAATCGGGAACCGCTATAGGCCGGTAGAATAAAAATTAGGTGACCTTCGTATGAATAAACAAGAAGATATTGCGAACGTACTGATTGCCGACCGCGATCCGGATCTGGCCCAGTTTCTTTTAAAAATCCTGGCCCGTAAAGGGATTCGGGGACATCTCGTCGGTGATAAGGAAAACGCGTTGGCCTTTGTCGAAAAAGGCCGTTGTGATTTCTTGTTCACGAGCGATATAATCAATCCGCAGGCGAGCGCGTCCAGCCGGTCTCAGGATGGATTTAAGCTTCTTTCGGCGGTGAAAGCAAACTGGCCCGAATTGCCTGTCGTCATGATAACGTATCCCCCCGGCTCACAAAATCTGCAAAGCCTTGTCGAAACCACCGTCAAAGCCGTTCATCAGGGTTGTTGTGATTTCTTAGTCAAACCTCTGGAAGCCGAGAAGGTAGAAACATTACTGGATACTTTCTTACCCAACCACAGTGTTTCAACCCTTGCCTCCGCTCATGAGGATACCCATTGTCTTTATAGAATTGTTGGCCAAAGTACACCGCTCCATCAGGCCGTCGATCTGGCGAAGAGAATCGCTCCGACGTCGGCGCCTGTTTTGATCAACGGTGAAAGTGGGACCGGCAAGGAGTTGATGGCTTATCTGATCTACCGGGAAAGCAAAAGAGCCCAGTGTCCGTATATTCGTATCAATTGTGCGGCGCTAAGCGATTCTCTTCTTGAAAGCGAGCTTTTCGGCCATGAAAAAGGCGCTTTTACCGGTGCTTACACCCGACGCAAAGGCCGATTTGAAATGGCCCATGGGGGAACGTTGCTTTTAGATGAAATTTCCGAGACGCCCATCAGCTTTCAGGCCAAACTTCTAAGAGTGATCGAACAGCAGGATTTCGAACGCGTGGGAGGAAATGAAAGCGTTAAAGTCAATGTTCGAATCATCAGCACAACCAATAAGGATTTGTTGCAGGAGGTTCAGAAGGGCACGTTTCGTGCCGATCTATATTATCGGTTGAGCGGGGCACGGCTGACGGTCTGTCCTCTCAGAGAACGCAAGGAAGATCTGACGGATCTTGTGTGGTATTTCGTGAATCTTTACGCGCGAGACGTGAACCGTCACATCACGGCGCTCGATCCTGCTATGATGGATATTTTTGCCCAATACCATTGGCCCGGCAATGTCCGGCAGTTGCGTAACGTCGTGCGGACATCGCTCATTTTGGGAGTCGGCCAAACGTTGTCGTTAGCGGATGCCTCCTGGCTTTTTGATGAGTTGCAGCCTTTGCCGCAACATGAATGCGACACAAACGATGCGTCGTATGAAAAACATGTCCAAAGCGAGTCCGGATTGGGAGGAATACCTCTTGAGCTCATTGAACAAAGGGCCATTATGGATACCCTTCGCCAAACGGGAGGGAACAAAACAAAGGCCGCAAAAGTCCTTGGTATCAGCGACCGAACGCTGCGAGACAGAATTCATCGCTATCGGCGAGAAGGTTGTTTGCAACCGGTATGAAGTTTTCGAAGCGAATGAGTGAGGTGAAAAATGGCTGGAACAGATGAAGTAAAAGAACAAAAAGAGAAGGCCGATGGGGAGGCCAAACGAACTTCTGCTATCGGTCGATTCCTGCCGTGGATCATTCTGAGCTTGATAGTGATGATTAGTGCCGCCGTTGGTATGAGGTTGGGAAGATTGTTCGCCGGCTCCCGGACGGAAGTCGCCGACCCCAATGCCCAGCCCGAATCGTCACCGGTCTCGCTGAACATGGAAGAGCTTACCGCGAAAGATGCTGAAAAAGCGTGGTATTTTGATTTGGATCCGGTGGTCGCGAATCTTAACGAGCCGGGTGTAACACGCTACGTTCGCGCGACATTTACTCTTGAAATGAGTCCCGAAATCGATCAGAAAAAAGGAACCGAATTTCTTAATGAGAAAAAGCCCATTATGATCAACTTGCTGACGGTCTATCTCTCGAGTTTGGAACTCGAAGATATCCGGGGCGATAAGAACCTTCGAAGTATCCAAACGCGTGTGCGTGAAGTCTTTAATGAAACCCTGTTTCCTGATGTTAAACCCCAAATCCAAAATGTTCTAATCAAGGAATTTCCCGTACAATGAGGGACAACGCCACCCACAATCTCAGTAAGAAAAGGATTCGTCAACTCCTGGCGAGCATCGGTTCGAAACCGATGGAAGAGACGGATGCAGAAGAGACGGCCGAGTACAATTGGCACGAGCCTCAATCCTTGACTGGTCCGCAGCTTGATATGCTCGATGGTTTCGTCCATAAATTAGCGACGGCTCTGGCGGATAAATTTTCCAGTTTTTGCCGCAGCAAGTTTAATGCAACCATAGCTTCGACGACCTTTCATTTTGCGAGTGAGTTCCTTAAACCGGCTGCGGAAAGCCAAAGGCGTGATTTCTGCCTTCCCTTTGCTCGTGCCCACGAACGTGTCTGCGGATTCATTGGCCTGCCCGAGCAAACCGCTATCGTATGGGCAAGACAGTTGCTCGGTGATTCTGAATCTGGAAAGGATTCTGATGTTACTTTGTCGCAATTGGAAGAATCCCTTTTATGGGATCTGATCTCTTCTTTTCTTGAGGTTTTTTCAACGCTTCACGCGGGTGCTGATTTCCGTCCCGAAGGGGATTTTGTTAAAGACCAGTGGCCTCTGAAGGTGCATGAAACCGACGAACTGTGCCGGATCTCCTTTGATGTGAATAAAGCCGGTTCAGAAGAAACATCACACGCCTATCTTATGATCCTCTGTGAGGAATTGAACTCTGTGGTTGGGAAAGCCGCGCAAACCTCCGGCATGTTCTCTCCTGAAGAAATCTCAAAGGCGAATCTCAATCATTTACAGGTTTTACCGATCACGATCGCGGCTCAATTGGACTTGACTGAACTGACGTTTAGAGAGATAGCCAATCTTCAGGTGAATGATATTTTATTATTGGATAAAACCGTGGATCAACCTGTGGACCTGATTGTGGGTAACCGGATCGTTTATTATGGATGGCCGGTCAAATCAAGCGGTAAGTACGCCGTCAGCATTACGTCGTCGGCATTTGGAGAGACGTCCTGAACTATATATTCGGAAACGGATATTCAATCATTTGAAGGAAGCATAAACATGGAAGAAACAGCTCAAGCTGTTGAAGAACGAACGGATTCATCATCGGCCGATGCGAAGCAACAGGCGCAATCCGTTGAATTTTTTGAGACCGCGGAAACAGACGTGGCGGGAGGGGGGGGGAGTATCGACATCTTACTGGATATGAAGGTACCTGTCGCCATCGTTCTCGGGCAGACCGAGGTGCCCGTTCAACGCTTTTTGCGGCTCGGGCCCGGTTCGGTATTAAAGCTCAATAAACCTATCGAGGAACCTGTCGATCTCTATCTTAAAGATGCGAAGTTTGCGACGGGTAGCGTCGTGGTCGTGGACGGTCGGTTCGCCGTCAAGATACAACAGATTATTGGTCTTGGGGATTCTGCAAACGTTTCAGACGAGGCCACCGCTTAACACGATATTATCATGGCAGGACAGGCAAAATCAAATTCATCAGGAGCACCGGCTTTAGGCTCAACCGGTACGCCCCTGACGTCATATTCGAATATCGCCTTGGTGATCGGGTTGGTCACGGTTCTTGCCACTCTTTTAGTCCGTCTTCCAACGCCCTTGCTGGACATCCTACTGGCGTGTAGTATCTCATTGGCCATTGCCGTTTTGATTGTGACTCTCTCATCGAAAGAGGCGCTTGAATTATCGACCTTCCCCTCGTTGCTGCTTTTCGTGACGTTGTTCCGGCTTTCTTTAAATGTTGCTTCGACCCGTTTGATTCTTTTACAGGGCAATGCCGGGAAGATTATTGAGACCTTTGGTGATTTTGTTGCTGGCGGTAGTTTCGTCGTCGGCGTTGTCATCTTCTTAATCCTCGTCGTCATCCAGTTTATTGTTATTACGAAAGGCGCTGAGCGAATCAGTGAGGTTTCTGCTCGTTTTACTTTGGATGCCATGCCCGGCAAGCAAATGGCTATCGATGCGGACCTCAATGCGGGGATGATTACCGAAGTCCAGGCCAATGAACGCCGGGCGAAAATCGTTAAAGAAAGTGAGTTCTATGGTGCGATGGATGGAGCCAGTAAATTTATTCGCGGCGATGCCAAAGCGGGACTCATTATCACCGCCGTGAATATCATTGGGGGCATTGCGATGGGATACTCTCGCGGTATGGATATTTCCGGCGCTGTGAGGACGTATTCTGTTCTGTCCATTGGTGACGGACTCGTTAGTCAGGTTCCGTCGGTTATTATTGCGGTGAGTTCCGGGTTTTTGGTGACCAAAACATCGTCGCGCTATAGCGTCGGCCAGGATTTATCCAAGCAGTTTCTTAAAGCCAGCCAGCCGCTCACGATGGCGTCAGTTATCATTGCCTGTATGGCGCTCGTGCCCGGTTTACCTAAAATCCCTTTTCTCTTGTTAGGTATGGGAACGGGGCTGATTGGACGCGTTGTAGCCAAGTCCGAAAAGGACCACAAGCAAAAGCGCAGCACTGCGCCGCGACCTAAAACGGAAAAAGAGCCGGTCGAAGAGTTGCTGGACGTTGATCGGATTTCCGTCCATGTCGGCGTGCGGTTAATCAGTATGGTGGATCCTCGAAAGGATAGTTCGGTTTACGACCGTATCGGCGCTTTGCGGAGGAAATTTGCTCAGGAACTCGGTATTATTATTCCTCTCGTCAGACTCCGGGACAATATCAATCTTAATCCGACGTCCTATGAAATTCGAATTGCCGAATTACCGGTGGCCAAAGGGCGGTTGGAGCCCGATATGTTCCTCGCCATGAATCCGGGAACGGTGCAATCCAAAGTCGAGGGCATCGCCACCACGGAACCCGTCTATGGATTGCCGGCTATATGGATTGCTCAAGCCAACAAAGAGAATGCCGAACTCAACGGCTATACCGTCATCGATCCTGAATCGGTTTTCATAACACATTTGTCCGAGACCATTCGAAAACATACGGATGATCTGTTGACGCGAGAAGATGTGCAGCTTCTTGTTGACAGGTTGCGTAAGAGTCAGCCGTCACTGGTTGGAGAAGTGGTGGGGCCCGATCGCGAAGTATCTATCGGGCTTCTTCAAAGAGTGTTGAGGTGTCTTCTTAGGGATGGCATTCCCATACGCGAATTGACGGCGATTCTCGAATCGCTTGGGGAACATGCGTCAAAAGTCAAGAGTGCGGCCGTCCTGACGGAAATGGTGCGCAAACGTTTGGCAAGAACGATTACCGAACTGTACAAAAATGACGACGGTGCGATTGTGGCCATTACGTTGGATCCCACGCTTGAGCATCTTATGACCTCGACATTGCAAAAGGAGGCGGACGGTGTCAACCTCGCGTTGCCCACGGAAGAGGCGATGAATGTCGGTCAAAGGACGGCGCAAATCTGGAAGAACGCGATGGACAAAGGATACGACAAGGTCGTTTTGCTGTGTGATTCAAGATTGCGTTTGCCACTTGCGGCCATGTTATCTCGGACGGTGTCCTTATTGCCGGTTGTGGCTTATGACGAAATCGTTCTTGGAACCGAAGTTCGACCCTTAGAAACTATCTCCGTCCAGGGCGCTGAGTCCACGGTGCTGACGGATCGAGAGCTTGTCACGGCATAGAAATGAAGATTAACGCAATGGGAGACATGAGGACGTTATGCTTTTACATGATCGTTTAATTGCCGTTAAGATCGCGGTTTTCTGTTTCTTTACGTTAAGCTTTATCGGTTGGATAAGCGGCCTCTCGTCATTTGTCTGCTGCAAGAGAGCGCTGATTGGAGCCGTTATTACCTATATTGCCGGGATCTGGGCTGTGAAGGCGATCAATATCATTTTAGTTCGTGCGATGATCGAAGGCCGGATGAACCAACGAAAGCGTTCTTCATCAACAGAGAATCGTAGCTTAGAGTATGAGGGCAAACGTGGTGGCCGTACAAATAGATAACATTTGTCGAAACCGTTCTATGAAAGAGAATCGGGCGCATTTGAGCAGTGTCGCGATGCGCGCCTATTCAGACCAAAAAACGCCTGCCCGGGGAGATATTGAAAATGAGTTGATCACGGAACTGTTGCCGTTGGTTCATCGAATCGCGGGGCAGGTCGCCGCATATCTGCACCCTCCATTGTCGTTGGAAGACATGATCTCTGCGGGAACCGTCGGGCTCGTCAGGGCCGCTCGTGATTTCGATCCGTCTCATCGGGCGGAGTTTCGGACGTATGCTTACATTCGGATCAAAGGGGCGATTCTCGATGAGTTGAGACACTGGTCTTTTACTCCTGCAAATGTGAATAAGCGTATTCGTGATGCCCAGCAACTCAGCCAGAAGATCCTGCAGGAGACGGGCAACATGCCCAGTGAAGCCGAATTGGCTCAAAAACTCGGTATCACGGTTGATCAAGTCAATGAAATGTTCGAAACCGCTCGGGCGAGACATTTTGTATCACTCGATGGGAGCGGGGAGGACGCACCGGCCTTGGGTAATCTCCTGGTGGCGGACTACATACGCACACCCGAAGAAAAGATTGAACGTACGGAGCTTATCGAAAAGCTGGCCGAGGCCATACAGGCGTTGAAGGAGAAACAGCGACAGGTGATTCTTCTTTATTACCAGCAACAACTGACGATGAAGCAGATCGCAGAGATTCTGCAAATCACAGAATCACGTGTTAGCCAATTGCACGCAAGTGCCTTATTTAACTTGTCGGTTCAATTAGGACAATGGAAAGATGGCAGATTATGATTCCAATTTGATCAGGCCCGTTAAAGGTTTACAAACCATCGCCGGTTTGACGCCCGCGGGACAGCGTGAAAGCGGTAAACGCCGGCAGGAGTTGCGCCATGAAGAGGGCCTGTCCGCTGATGAGAAAAAGATTGAGCCTGAGGAAGAGATGGACCATGAGGATGACGAGGACGCCAGTGGAATCGACTACTGTGCGTAACACTCTTTCATGAGAATAACTCTTCCCTTAAGAAAGTGGGATCGTCAATGGTAAAAACGTCAGGACGGATTCTGAAAAGTGAGGATGTTGTATTCGGTGGCCAATACCATCTGGGTATGGGTAAGGTACAAATCGGTCGAGGCGAATCACCGGGGAAAAGCGCCGTTTCGGCCCCGGCACAAGTGCGGATTTTGGAAAATCATCCGAATTATGCCGTTTTGGAGATCACGTGTACATGCGGTGCGAAAATTTGTGTGAGATGTGAATATGCCAATTCCAGGACGCCCGATAAGCCGAAAGGGAAAGACGGTACGGATATCGCGTCCGGCTCAATCAATTAATTGGAGGCTATTGCCATGCGAAGACATCACAAGACAATCCTAATCCTATTATGGGTATCGACACTGTTGCTTTCGGGCTGCACATCAGAACAAAAACCTGCACAGACGGTTGTTCCTCCCCATCTGACTGAGATGCAACAGAATAATGCGGTCGCGAAACGATTCCAGGAAACGAGTTCACAGGCACCGTCAGCGGTAGAATCGGCCATCGAATTATCGGAAAGATATGCCCAGCTCACCGAAGAAGCGGCGGCCTTGCAGCAACAAAACGAAGGCTTAATGGCCAAGAACCAGCAGTTCAACGAGCAGATTGCCGAACTGGAGACTCAACTGAAGCAGGCACAGAAGGAATTAAACGAAGCGAATGATCTTCTGATTGAAATGAGAGTTGAATTGAATAACTGGAAAGGGAACATCCTGGGTTTTCGGGATGAAATGCGCGAGGCTCAAACGACGCAGCTCGAGGCTTTGTTTCAAATCCTTCAACTTCTTGGAGGGCAAGTCACAATGGAAACAGCGAGCAGTGAAAATGTCGGTCCGACCGCACCTTCATTAAACCAACCCAATCAACCTTAATGTCAGAAGATCGCCGGTTTCCGATGATGAATGGAGAATCAAGAATGAGT
>JAFGTG010000162.1 GCA_016934255.1 Sedimentisphaerales bacterium | reverse complement strand
AAAGCCAATAGGATCCGCCGGCAGGTTTTACAGACCGTTTATGAAACCAGGAAGGGCCATATCGGCGGCACGTTTTCCTGTACGGACATTTTCGTTGTGCTTTATTACGGCGGCTTTTTAAAAATCGATCCGCAGAATCCGGAATGGGCCCATCGCGACCGGCTCGTCGTCGGAAAAGGGCATGCCTGTCTTGCCTTATACAATATCTTTGTGGATATCGGTCTTCTGGAGGCGTCCAGATTGGCGGAGTACGGTCGAGATGGCGGGAGCCTGAGCGGCCAGCTTTGTATCGATACGCCGGGAGTCGAATATAATACGGGATCGTTGGGCCATGCGATTGGCGTTGCGGCCGGGATGGCCCTGGCCGGGAAACTTGACGGGGCGGAATACAAGGTATTTGCATTAGTCGGGGATGGAGAATGTGCCGAGGGGTCGATATGGGAATCCGCGGCGTTTTCGAGTGAGTATCAACTCGGTAACCTGATTGTGATTGTTGATTGCAACCGCCTTTCGGTGACGGACGTCGTCAGGGAAAACGAAGACGCGGAAAGGCTGCGGGAGAAATTCGAGGCCTTTGGATGGGATGCCGTTTCCGTCGATGGGCACTCCTTCCAGGATTTGGTGGACGTTTTCAGCCGGCTCGATAATCGGCAACGGCCTCTTGTCGTGATTGCCAACACGGTCAAGGGCAAGGGAATTACGTTCATGGAAAACGGCGTCAAGTGGCATCACTCCGTTCCCAATCGGGAAGAATTCGAACAGGCGATGGCGGATCTGGAGACAGTGGAATGATCGTTGATACACTTGCCGTTGATATACGAGATGCTTTTTTCGATGAGGTCTTTCGGCTTGCATCGAGCGACAAGAATCTGATCTTCATCACGGCGGACGCCGATGCGTTTAGTCTGAGGCAGTTCAAGAAAACGTTGCCGAACCAGTTCATTAACGTGGGGGTCGCGGAACAAAACATGATCTCCGTGGCCTCCGGGCTCGCGCTATGCGGTAAAAAGGTATTTGTCTATGCCATCATACCGTTCGTCACCCTGCGTTGTTACGAACAGATCAAGGTGAACGTATGCAGTATGAAGCTTCCGGTGACGATTGTCGGCGCCGGTGCGGGTTTGTCTTTCGGGGATGACGGTCCGACGCATCATGCCGTACACGATATCGCCGTGATGCGCGTGCTCCCGGAGATCACGATATTGAATCCCCCCGACGGCCCGTCCGCCGCGGCGTGCGCCGGGATCGCCTACGAGAGCCGAGACCCCGTTTACATTAGACTGGATAAGGGAACGCTGCCTCTTGTATATGATAATCCCGAAGATGTTAAGACGGGCTTCAACGTACTGAAGCCGTTGAAGAATATCAACATTGTCAGTACCGGTTTCATGACCCATAAAGTCATGGACGTTGCAGAGGAATTGAAGCAACATTCAATTAACGTTGGCGTTGTTGACCTGTTGCGGCTGAAACCTGTCGATCCGTCATCCTTCATGGAATTGCTGGGTGAATCCGAATGGCTCATCACCGTGGAGGAGAATTCCATCGTCGGGGGCCTCGGAACCCTGGTCGGAGAAATCCTGTGCGAGTATGGCGGTACCATCCGTTTGAAGCGCCTCGCGCTTGAAGATAAACAACATTTTGCGTATGGCTCGCGGGAATGGCTGCACCATCATTACGGATTGAGCGTCGAATCGATCACACGCGCCATATTGGGGGATCTCGCATGTTGACAGTTACCTTGGAGAAAAGCCGTATCATTTTTTGGAAAATGGTCCCATGATATTTAAGCAAATGGATCAGACGTCAATTCGGCTACCGGCAATCGGCCAGGGGATGGGGGCTTACTCCTGGGACGAGAGTCAAATCGATGTCTTGCGTGCGGGAATTGATCTTGGGGCCAATCTCATCGACACGGCTGAAGAATACGATAACGGTCGCTCGGAAGAGATCGTGGGCAAAGCGGTCCGGGGAATAAGAGATAAAGTCATCATTGCTACGAAATTCTCGCCTCAGAATAATGCGCATGATAATGTTCTGGAAGCCGCTGAAGGGAGCTTAAAACGCTTAAAGACGGATTATATCGATTTATATCAGGTCCACTGGCCGAATCCTGCGATTTCCCTCGATTCGACTCTTTCCGCGATGGAACGGTTAGTTCGAGATGGCAAAGTGAGATATATAGGGATGGGTAATTATCGCGCTCATGGCCTTAGGCAAGCTCAATCGTTGCTTGACGGGAGTAAAATTGCAACATGTCAGGTTGAGTATAATTTATTTGATCGAACGATTGAAGATGAGATTCTGCCTTTATGTGAAGCCGAAAGAATTCTTGTCGTGGCTTACAGCCCGCTCGACAAGGGGAGAATTGTCGATGGAGCTCATCAAAGAAAAATAGTAGAGGAGATGGCGAATAAGTATGGCAGGACTCCCGCTCAAATCGCCCTTAGATGGTTAATCAGCAAAAGACCCGTCGTCGTCATTCCAAAGGCCAGGAGTATGAGGCATCTGAGAGACAATGCCCTTGCGACGGAGTTCGATCTGGACAAACGTGATATCGAACAAATTGACAAAGCCTTTCGAACGCCTTTGCTCCGGATTCCTCCGGATAAAATCCGTGTGAGCCTTCAGGGAGAGTATAACCGGTTGACGTATCAGACCCTTGAGGAGGCGAGAAGCAATCCATTGGGTTTTGTCCCGAGCCCGGAAGCGTTGTCGAAACATATTATCATCGAAAAAACCATAAAACCGGTCAGACTCATACGTACCCCGGAACCTGAAGGTCGATATGACTATGACCTGGTAGAGGGCAGAATTCGATATTGGGCATGGGTCATGGCCAAAAAAAATGAGCCGATACCTTCCCTTGTGCGCGAGGAGGGGCTATGAGATATGCTTGTTTAGAAAGTGAGGTTGAAGAATGCAAAACGCGATCGGTGTTAAAGACTATAGTAATACCGAGGAGAAGGAAATTCGCCGGGAATTCACCGACCATTTTAAGGCATGTCCTCTTCCTGAAGATCAGTTGCTTTCGAATTTAGGCTTGTTCCTGAATTCGAAAACAATGTCCAGGATTTTATTCATGCATCATTTATACGAACAGATTATCGATAAGCAGGGGATCATCATCGATTTTGGAACCCGATGGGGCCAAAACATGTCCCTGTTTGCCGCCTTTCGGGGTATGTATGAACCGTTTAATCGCCATCGAAAAATCGTTGGCTTCGATACATTTTCAGGTTTCCCGTCCGTATCTGAAAAAGACGGGGATTCGGATTTGATGGAGGCGGGTAATGTCACGGTGACGGAAGACTACGCCATGTATCTTCAAAAGACGATGGAACTCCAGGAAGCGGATAATCCGCTGTCCCATATCAAGAAGTTCGAGATCATTGAGGGAGATGCTGTTTTCGAGATCGACACGTATTTAGAACGCTATCCCGAGACGATCGTTGCCCTGGCTTATTTTGATTTCGATATTTATGAGCCTACCAAAAAATGCCTGGAAGCGATTAAGCCTTGCCTGGTGAAGGGCAGTGTGTTGGGTTTTGACGAGCTTAACGATCATGATTCACCCGGTGAAACGGCCGCGGTTAAGGACGTGTTCGGTCTTAACAATATCGAGTTAAAGAGATACCGTTACGCCTCGCGGGTTTCGTATTTCGTGCTGGACTAAGAAGATGAAAAAAAGACAGACAGTTTTTCAGACGGAGTGGTTCAGTGTGGAGCAGGAGTCTTTTGAGCACCTCGAATCCACCGAAGGGAAGCCTTATTATAAGATTAATTCCCCTGATGGCGTGATTATGCTGGTTATGACATGTGATGAAAAAATGATTCTCGTCCGACAATTTAGACCGGCGTTGAATCAATATACTCTGGAGTTTCCGAGCGGTTTTATCAACGAGGGCGAGTCGCCGCAAGAGGCTGCAAGACGCGAATTAAAAGAAGAAACCGGTTATGTCTGTACGTCGATGGAATTTTTAAGCCCAGGTAGGATCATGATGAATCGACACAATTGCCGGTCTTATGCGTTTTATGGAACGGAGGCTGTTTTCGTTCCTGATGGCAAAAAAGAGAAAGGCATAGAAGTTATTTTGTCCAGTGCGTCTGATTTCAAGAAAAGAGTTTTGTCCGGAGAGTTTGAGCAGTTTCCGGCTTTCGCACCGATTGTTCTTGCGGCATGGAAGACTGGCTGCCGGATGATCCTGGATGCCTGAATCCCTGATACGGAGTGATGTAATGATCAAAGATGACGTACTCAAAAGTTTTGCTCGCAAGAATGTGTTAGTGACCGGCGGGACAGGGCTGATCGGCAGACAAATCGTAGATATTCTGTGCGAGGCCGATGCCTGCGTGAGAATCGTTTCGTTGGATGATATCAACGTGAACGACCGCGCCGAGCATATATGCGGCGACCTGACGGATTACCCGTTTTGTAAAGACGTCATCCATGATATGGATTTCGTTTTCCATGTAGCGGGCATCAAAGGCTCGATCGAGATTACCAAGAAGCAGCCGGCCAGCTTTTTCGTGCCGTTGTTGATGTTTAATACGAACGTCCTGGAGGCCTGCCGGAGCAACAACGTCCAAAAAGTGGTCTATACGAGTTCTATTGGCGCTTATGCGAGCGCGGAGATTTTCAGGGAGACGGAAAATGCGAACGGACCGCCGATGGATATGTTTCCCGGCTGGGCGAAGCGAATGGCGGAGCTTCAGATCCAAGCCTATACGATTCAATATGGACTCGATAACTTTGCGGTGGTCCGGCCGTGTAATGTCTATGGCCCGGGTGACAATTTCGATCCGAATAATGCGATGGTCATCCCCACTTTGATGCACAGGATCTATCACAAAGAAGATCCGGTTGTGGTGTGGGGGGATGGCTCCGCGATTCGCGATTTTGCCTACAGCCGGGACGTGGCCGAGGGGACCATTCTCGCCTTGTATCATGGGACGAAGTCGAGCTTTGTCAATCTCGGCAGCGGCCGGGGTTATTCGATCAAAGAGCTGGTCGAGACGCTCAACAGCTTTATCGAGTTCAACTATGTTTTCGATACGAGCAAACCGTCGGGTTTTCCGAGACGCGTGATGGACATTTCTCTTGCGCGAGAGTTGATCGACTACGATCCATGCACGTCGCTTCTGGATGGGCTCAAGGAGACCTGGCAGTGGTATATAGAAAACGAAGACGAGTACCTGAATCGGAAGAATTACTTCGTTGAGGCGGGCGTTTAAATGATCGAGGTGTGTACGACTCAATTGAAGAACGTTCTCTTAATCAAGCCCTCGTTTTTCGAGGATCACAGGGGAGAGTATCTGGAGCTCTATAACGAAAAGATGTACAAGTCCCGGGGAATCGAAATCGATTTCGTTGAGGATGATATTTCCATTGGCATCCGTAACGTGCTCAAGGGAATTCACGGCGACGCCGTGACGTGGAAGCTGGTCTCTTGTTTGCACGGTAAATTTTATCTCGTTGTCGTGAACTATGATGAAAAATCCCCGGATTTCGGGAAATGGCAGTCGTTTGTCCTATCGGACGTCAATAAACATCAGGTGCTTGTCCCTCCCTTACATGGGAACGGCCATTTGGTTCTAAGCGAGAAATCTATTTTTCATTATAAACAATCCGCCTATTACGATCCGTCGAGGCAGTTTACGATCAAGTGGAACGATCCGCGTTTCGCGATCTGGTGGCCTCATAAACATCCGATCCTTTCCCAAAGGGACGATCCCGATGTTTCGAGTGAGTGAATATCGTGTAATAACAATAAGATTTTTTCGGAGATTATTTGGTGTTTCAAAATAGTAACGTTGTCGTAGCAGGGGGGGCGGGTTTCGTCGGTGTTAATTTGATTCGGCGTCTTTTAGAACTGGGTGCCAAGGTGACCGCCACCCTGCATAAAAAACCGGCGGTCGTCGAGGATGACAAAATTAATTACGTTCAATGCGACCTGACCCACGAAGAAGACCTCGCTAGGGTGTTTCAAGGGGCCGACTATGTCTTCATGTGTGCGGCGAATACCTCGGGGGCCGCCGTAATGGAGAAAACGCCGCTCGTTCACGTCACGCCGAACGTCGTGATGAATACGCTTTCCCTCGAAGCCGCATACCGTGCCGGCGTGAAAAAATTCCTTTTTATCAGCAGCAACACGGTCTATCCCGATGTCGATCACCCCGTCAGGGAAGATGAAATGATGTCCGGCGAATTATTCGAGAAATATTATTGTGTGGCGTGGATGAAACGATTTACGGAAATCCTTTGCCGGATGTACGCCGAGAAAATCAGGACGCCGATGATGACGGTTGTGGTCCGGCCGGCCAATATCTACGGGCCGTTCGATGATTTCGAATGGGCGACGTCGCATGTCGTGCCCGCTCTGATTCGCAAGGTGGTGGAGCGACACGATCCGATTGAGGTCTGGGGTGATGGAAGTGACATTAAAGATTTGATTTACATCGATGATTTTATTGAGGGCATGTTGTTGGCGATGGAGAGACTCGATGCGTATGATCCGATCAATATCGCCACCGGCCGGCCCTGCCGCATTAAAGATGTGCTCCATACGATCCTTGACGTCGATGGGTATGCTGATGCGGATATCGCCTTCGATACATCCAAACCAACGATGATACCGAAGCGTTTGATTGATATTACAAAAGCCAAGCAGGTTTTGGGATTTGAAGCCCGTACGTCTCTTGAAGAAGGTTTGAAACGCACGATCCAGTGGTATAGAGAAAGCAGATTATCATGATTATCACTCGTACACCTTTCCGTATTTCTTTCTTTGGCGGGGGAACCGACTATCCGGCCTGGTATGAGAAGAACGGCGGCGCCGTTCTCAGCACGACGATCAATAAATACTGTTATATCACTTGCCGATACCTGCCCCCGTTTTTCGATTATAAATATCGTATCCGTTACACGTTCCGCGAGGAGACGAACTCTCTTTATGAAATCAAGCACCCCGCCGTTCGTGAGTGTCTTGATTACCTGGGCATCGAGCAGGGGATCGAAATGGTGCATACGAGCGACCTGCCCGCCCGGTCCGGCATTGGTTCCAGTTCTTCCTTCACAGTAGGTTTTTTGAGTTCTCTGTATGCGTTGATTGGGCAGATGGTCTCGAAGAGAAAGCTGGCGCTGGATGCCATTCATGTAGAGCACGATCTCATCAAAGAAAATGTCGGTTCGCAGGATCAGGTGGCCGCGGCTTTTGGTGGATTTAATAAAATTACGTTTGGTGGGGAGGAGAACGTTAATGTGCAACCTGTTGCGATCAGCAGAGAAAAGCTGGAGTGGCTCCAGGGGCGCCTGATGTTATTCTTCACGGGGATCTCACGCAATGCCTCGGAGGTGGCGAAAGATCAGATTGACAATATGTCCTCGAAAAAGAGTGAACTGACGGCCATGCGAGAGATGGTCGATGAGGCGATTCATATCCTGAACGGCCCTGCGGAGTCTTTCGATGACTTTGGCCGGCTCCTTAATCACACGTGGGCAATCAAAAGAAAGCTCTCGAAAGTCATCACGAATGGCATCGTCGATGATATCTATAGTGAAGCGATTCGCGCCGGCGCGCTCGGAGGAAAATTGCTCGGGGCCGGCAACGGAGGTTTTGTTATTTTCTATGTGCCGCCTGAAAACAGATATAAGGTCAGAGAAAAACTGGCGGATTTGATATACGTCCCTTTTCGATTCGAAAACCTTGGGAGCCAGATTATATTATATACGGCGCAGAATTTATCCGATCTGCCGATACAGGAAGTTCGACACGGTCCTTTGCTCGCGGGAGAAAACAATGCAGAATTCGAACATGGCGGACGTTTATCAATTGTCGAGAATAGGAGTGGGTAATTGTCACCCGATAATATCGATGTCTTGATTTTAGTCGGCGGTCAGGGAAAACGCCTGCGGCAGGTCGTGGGCGACAGACCAAAACCGTTAGCTGATATTAACGGCCTTCCTTTTCTGGATATCCTTATCCGCTATGTCACGGGATATGGTTTCAGACGAATTATTTTATGCACGGGATATATGGGCGCGCGGGTAAGGGAGTATTATCGAGCAAGGACGGATGATGTGGAAATCCTCTTTTCTGAAGAACAAGCACCGCTGGGAACAGGAGGAGCCATCAAGAATGCTGAAGCACTTGTGCGAAGCAGTCCGTTTCTCGTGATGAATGGCGATTCGTTTTGTTCGGCCAATTTGGAACATTTCGTTACGTTTCATCAGGAAAAGAACGCACGACTCTCCATCGTTTTAGCCTATTCGGATAAACAAGAGGATTATGGAAGTGTGACCCTGGATTCTTCTCGAAGGATCACACGTTTTTCGGAAAAAGTGCCCTGTGCGGATCAATCCATTATTAATGCCGGCATTTACCTGATGAATGAGGATGTCTTTGCATCGATGCCGCGAAAGAGACGTTTTTCATTGGAGTACGAGCTGTTTCCCGAGATTGTGAGTGATCGCTGTTATGGCTTCGTCTCAGAATGGCCGATCACGGATATCGGAACCCCGGAACGGTATGAAGCCGCCAAGCGGCTTTTGAGTACGCAGCAATTTCAGTGATACCATTACGAATTCGTTTATACTCAATAAAGAACTTTTCGTTTTTCATGGCATACTATTTCTAAAGTTAATTTGTAGGTTAGTCCGATATACATTATGTTTAGAGTTATTAACATGACTCTTTTCAAAGAAGAGCAGGAAATGAAGGCGTGATGTGATGGATTACATCTCAGTTTGTTTTTTATTATAGATATTTGCTTTGACATCTGTTTAATGACGTGGAATTCGAAAGAGAGTAAACGTCGTAAGGAAGATTTCTGATTGAATGGGAAGGAAACGAGAAACGCGTTGTTTAACAAAATCTCGTGAACCGACTTCGCAAAGAAACCTGCTAATTTATTTGGAGGATCATCATCGTTGTCTTGTTGCTTTTGGATATGCGCAGATTGAACAGAGGTAGTTGAGTAAAACAATAAGGAATCGTATAACAGATAAGAATACAGGCAATCATAATTTTAAACTGCTTTACCATATTTTATTTCTCTCACTTTGGTAAAGAAATGTTAATTTGGAAAAGAAGGAGTGTTCGATAATTTGTGTGCGTCCGATAATGGGTGGTGCCGTGACATTCTTTTCAGTCATGATTTTTCATCTCATGTTCGAGTTATCCAAAGAAGAAAAAAATATGATGACGATCGTAGAGATTTGACTACAATAAGAGACTTGACAAATGCGGTGAAATTTACATAAATATTTAGTAAGAGGATTGGTGATATCATAGAGATAAGAAATCGATTGGGATTATTGTTAGATTTTTCAACGGATAAAAGTCGGCAAGGAAACGCGGCTAAGTAGCTGAATCGTGTCAATATCTGTAATGAGCGTTTCAAGTTGGATTGGTATCGTTTAGACACGATATAAGGCAGGGACGTAATTGGATGAAGGAGTACGAAGCTGATTTTGACATCAGGATGATGTACAAAGGCCGGCTGGACTTTGCAATTGAGGCATTGCTCACAACGCTTCTTGCTTTTATGCCGTTTGCCTTTGGTGCCGATAGAGCATGGAGCAAAGAGGTGGTCATCGCCTTATCGGGAATGATCGTGGTTTGTTTTCTGCTCAAGGTGCTCCACCATGGCGATCAGGGACTCATAGGGTCATGGAGCTATCTACTGCTCGCTTTGTTTGTTCTTGTCGCTGTCTTTCAGCTTATTCCATTTTCAACGCACTTCGTTCGTATCATTTCGCCAAATACAATAGCACTCAGACAAGAGTTGTTGGGTGATTTACCCGGTGCCGATACCTTGTTGAAAACGGCGTCCCTGAGTTTCTATGCGAACGCTACAAGGCATGATTTAAGACTGATAGTCTCAATCGCGGCCGTTTTTGTCGTCACCGTCAACTTTTTTAGATCACCCGATCAAATCAAGCGTCTTCTGATGACGATCGCCTTGATCGGGGGAATCGTAGCCGCTTTTACATTAATTCAATTTCTTTTTAGAAACGGCAAAATCTATTGGTTCATAGATTGGAAAAGAAGCCAGGCGATCTCAGGCCCCTTCGTTAATCACAACAATTACGCTCAGTTTATGAATCTGTCCATCGGCGCGGCACTGGGATGTATCTTGGTATCGTTACATGAGTATTTTGCCGGTAGAAAGGTGACGCCATTTGTCATTTATGACTATTTGAGTTCGCGTTCGGCAAAATTCTTTTGGTTGCTGGTCATCATCGTGACCGTGGGGATTGCAACGATTTTCATTTCCCTGAGCCGGGGCGGTATGGTGAGTCTGCTCATTGCTTCCGTCTTTATGACGTTGTTGCTCGTATCCCGGCCTTCTCTGAAAGGCCGTGGATGGATTATGGCAATCATCGCGCTTGGCGCATTTGCCTGTATATTGTTTGTGGGCTTTGATGCCGTGTATGCTCGATATGGCGATCTAAGTCTTTCAATGTCCTTAAAGGCCCGCATGCAGATTATGAGGGATCTTGTTTCTTCTTATGGACAGTTT
>JAFGTG010000161.1 GCA_016934255.1 Sedimentisphaerales bacterium | reverse complement strand
TTCGGTGAAAATCCCTTTTTTATAGACCTCGGAATCGGTCTCAATATCGTATAGCTCCATGTTGGCGGAGGCTTCGATGATCGCGTCAGGTCCTTTGTCGGCGCCTTTCATCCAGGTGCTCGTCCCATCATAAGCGACAGGAATCATGATAATCCCGGCCGTTTCGACATCCGCATATTCCGGGGGCAAGTAACCGAAATTGATCGTTTCCTTCATATGTCGTCGTGTCCAATCAAAAGGCTTAATCAAAGAGGAACATGGCGATGGCTACCGTCGTGGTCCACAACCCCTCTTGTCCCTTGGCGGTCTGGGTGATATTGGTCGTTCGAATGAATAAGCCGCTGGATTTATACGCCTGTTCTTTTTCGGACCAGGCCTTGTCCGGATCGATTTCCATTCCCAGGGTTGTCCCCAGCATTCCCGCGGCCAGGTCTTCGGCCATATCGCCCGCCTGTTTGCTGTTCATGCCGTGGGCGTGGACCTCGCTTAAATACCCCCATTTCGTCTGGTCTTTCGGGATAGCCACACCGACTGATGACGCCACGAGTCTGCCGTGTTCGTCCGTATCGGCCCGGGCCATGACGCAATAGGAGATTTGGCCCGGTTCGAGTGATTGGAGTCCGTTTTCCCGGCTGACAATCCTGCATTTCGGCGGCAAAATCGACGACACCTGCACCAGATTCTGTTGGGCAACGCCGGCTTTGCGGAGCGCTTCCTCGAACGATTTGAGCTGGTATTTATGGCGGCCTACGCCCTTGGTCAGAAAGACTTTCGTAGGAACAAGGTTTTCCATTTCGTCGCTCCTTTTTTACGGTTTCATTTCTCATAATTGATTTAACTGAACGCCATAAAATAATATCTTCTTTGCGGAAGTCAAATTTTTTTGTTGACCATTTGGCCGGTTTTGGCTAAGTAGTCAGCCTCATAAATCAGCATGATTGAGAAAATAGTAAAAAAACGGTTGTTCCACAGTGATAGGACCGATATGGAAAAGAAGAAAGAAAATAAACCAAAGCTCTCCTCCGCGGAGATCAAAAAATTCAGGGCCATGTTAATCGAGAAGCGAAACGAAATCCTCGGCAGCGTCACGAGCATGGAAACCGAAACGTTACGACGAGAACGAAGCGATCTTTCAAATTTGCCGATCCATATGGCCGATATGGGATCGGACAGTTATGAAATCGAGAATACCATCGGACTGATGAGCAGCGAGAGAAAAATCCTTGTCGCCATTAACGAAGCGCTCGACCGTATTGAAAACGGCACCTATGGCATTTGCGAAGGGGAGGGGGAGGCCATTCCCAAAGCGCGTCTCGAGGCCATCCCCTGGGCCCGATATTGTGTTAATTGCGCCACACTCCTGGAAAAAGGGCTGCTGGCAGCAAAAGACGAAGAGGATGAGATTCTGCTGGATGATGATAGAGAAGAACAATAAAGCGGGTGATGGGAATCGAACCCACGTAGCCGGCTTGGAAGGCCGGTGCATTATCCACTATGCTACACCCGCGTCATTGACGAATGACGAATGACTATTTACTATTGAATTTGCGAATCGTCAATAATTAATTGGTCAAGAAAATGAATATAAAAGAAATAGCTGTCATTGCCAAGTCCGCTTCGATTCGATTGGCAGCGGTTAAAACCGATGTCAAAAATCGTGCACTAAATGAGATCGCCAGGGCCATCCGGCAACGTAGCGATGATATTATCTCGGCAAACCAACAGGATTTATCCGCCGCCGAGAAAGAGCATCTTCCGATGCCCTTGTTAAAACGTTTGAAGTTTGATGAGGGTAAAATCACGCAAGTGATTGCCGGTATCGAAAGCCTCATTACGCTTGACGATCCCGTGGGGCAAACGCTTTCCGCCATCGAGCTTGACGCCGGTCTGGAACTGTACAAGGTCAGTTGTCCCATCGGCGTGATCGGCGTTGTTTTCGAGTCCCGCCCGGACGCCCTCGTGCAAATCTCGACGCTCTGTCTTAAGAGCGGAAACGCCGTTTTATTAAAAGGCGGCAGCGAAGCGGCTCAAACAAATCGAATCCTGACTGAGATCATCGCCGAGGCGAGCGAAACAGCCGGACTGCCCCGGGGATGGATTCAACTGCTTCAAACCCGTCAGGATGTCGCCGAGATGCTGGCTCAGGATGACTATATTGATTTGGTCATCCCCCGCGGATCCAACGAATTCGTCCGCTACATCATGAACAACACCAACATCCCCGTTCTGGGGCATGCCGACGGCATTTGTCACGTTTACGTCAATGCCGACGCCGATGTGAATATGGCCGTGGATATTACGGTGGATTCCAAGTGCCAGTACGTCGCGGTCTGCAACGCCGCCGAGACCCTGCTGGTCGATAGCGGAATTGCCGAATCATTTCTTCCGAAAGTGAAAATCGCCCTGGAGGAAAAAAACGTCGAACTACGCGGCTGCGAAAAAACCGCCGCCATCATCGATGTCAAACCCGCCACCGAAGAAGATTGGTCAACCGAGTACCTGGACTACATCCTCTCGATAAAAATCGTTGACGGTCTGGATGAAGCGATTGAGCATATCAATCGCTACGGCTCGGGACATACCGATGCGATCCTAACCTCGGATAAGGACAAGGCGGAACGGTTCATGGCCCTTGTCGATTCGGGCAATGTCTTTTGGAATTGCAGCACGCGATTCAGCGACGGCTTCCGCTACGGCCTCGGCGCCGAAGTAGGCATCAGCACGAACAAAATCCACGCCCGAGGTCCCGTCGGTCTCGAGGGCCTCCTCATCTACAAATGGAAACTCCTCGGTGCCGGCCAAACCGTCGCTGACTATTCCGGCCCAGACGTAAAAACGTTCACACATCGGAAAATTAAATAATTAGGCGACGAGATTGCGAAGTATGGAACGTCGAAGCAGCCCCTTCAAACCGTTCAATATTGACGCTGAGGTACGTTAGCCGGATAGGAGTTGACACAACCAGGCTGATAGATAGGCGCCGTAAGTGCCGATGGCGTAGCCTAAGAGGGCCATCAGGATACTGACGGGGACGAGCTTTTCGTTGTGATGGGCGGCCACGACAGGGGCGCTGGCGGCTCCGCCGATGTTGGCGGCGCTGGCGATTGCAGTGGAATGGATATCGACTCTCAGAAGATAAGCGCCGAGAATGCAAAAGGCCCCGTGTACGGCGATCCAGATATAACAGGCCAGAATAAACCAAATGGCGGAACTCGTTAAGCCGGAGACGTCAGCTTTAGCGCCCATGTTTGCGACGAAAATATAGACCAGGGCCATTGCCAACTCGTGACTGGCCGGGATATGCCGGGCCGGGGTTAAGGAAAGTAAAAGGCCCATTGTGGTGATTAGGAGAATCTTCCAGCTCGAGGCCGTCAAAAAAGGATCATTTTCAGGATATTCGGGGAGCTTCATTGATAGGGCTTCAGCGGCCCAGGTACAAGCAAATCCCAGCACGAAAAGGTAGAGAAAATGTCTCATTTTAACGTTTTCACGCTGTCCTTCATCCTCCGTTTGAGCCGATGTTTCAAGCATTCGAATTCGTTTTTCGTCCACTCGTAAAAAGCGGTTAATAGAATCGGCAAAATGCTTCGAACCTAACAAAATCGGCAGCCAGATAATATAGACGAGGTTATCACCAAGTACGGCCAGACCGAATCCTTCCCCGCTGGTTTTGAGCCCTTCGCTGACGGCCGCCATGTTACCCGTACCGCCGATCCAACTGCCGGCTAATGTACCAAAGGCTTTCCATGTATCCTCGGGCAGGTGGCTTTTAACGAGCAGAAAGGCTATCGGAGCGCCAAGCACCACGCCGGCGGTGCCGATGAGCATGACGAAAACGCCTCGGCCCATGACCTTGACCGTCGAGGCGACATCCACCTTGAGCAGCATAATCACAAGGAATATCGGCAGCACGGTCGAGCTAAGCCAATCGTACACCGGCGATTTATTGGCCAGGATGCCGGTATTCGACAGGATGGCGGGCAGGGCATAGATAAAGATTAGCGGCGGAAAATAATTAAAGAGCTTCCATTTGGTTTGCGATTCGAGGAAGAAAAAGAAGGCTCCGACGCCGCAAAGGGCCGTCAAAATGCCTATTGGAGAGGAAATATATGATCCATTCACAGCGTTGACTCGTTTCGACCGACATTACGTTATTTCCTTGCCCAGCGACCCGGCTGAGTTCTATTATCGATAGAATAGCACATTTGCTCCGAAAAACAAACATTTCCAGCCATTATTTAAAGTTCAAAAGGGGATGAAAGGTGAGGGGAGCTTCCCCAGTTTAACATGTATTCGCAATCGACAGGAAAGACAACTCAATCAATTTCATAGTCGGTATCTTCCGATGTTTTGCTGGCCACGAGAAGTGCCAATTGTCCCATCACAAAACCCAGGCTGATTTGGACATCAGAAACCGAAATAATCAAAAGCTCATATTTCTTACCATTGGATGAAGGCTGGCTGAATTCCACTTCCAGCTCGACCGGTTCTTTAGAGGCATACGCAACCATCGCCAACTCCTTTTTCTGTGCAGAATTTATCCTTTTGTTATGTAAGGCGTATGTTAGCCCTGAAATGTTGATGGAAATTTTTGAAAAATTTAGGAAATATTTCGCTTCCCCCCAGAATCCCGTGAGAACAGCTTAATTATCTATCAATAATCCATGATGACGATGTCTTCCGGGATGGCAACGACATCGCGGTGTTTCGGGCCGAGCAGCTTTTTGATTTCAGTGCTATGTTTGCCGGCCAGTGTTTTTAATTGCGTGCTGCCGATGCTCGCGACGGCTTTTGCGCGATCGTTGAGCATAACTACCGAGCCGGCCTCAAATGTGCCTTCTACACCCGTAACACCGCTTGGTAAAAGGCTTTTCCGTGCTTTTATCGCCCGCATCGCACCCTCGTCGATGCATATAATTCCAGCCGGGGCACTGTTGAGAATCCATCTGGCGCGATTGGAAAGTTTCCTTTTCGGCATGAAAATCGTGCCGATCTGCTCGCCGGCAACGATCCGGCTGATGACGTTTTTCAATCGGCCGTCCGCGAGGACGATCCGACAGCCGGCGTTCGAAGCGATTTTCGCCGCTTCAATTTTCGTTTTCATCCCGCCCGTAGCATGTTTACTGCCCTTGTCTCCGGCGTTGCGAATAATCTCGCTGGTGATCTCGAAAACGGTCGGTATCGGCCTGGCATCGGGAAATTTCCGCGGATTTCTATCGTAAAGGGCGTCGATATCGCTGAGCATAATCAACAAGTCCGCGTCGATCTTGCTGGCGACCAGGGCGCTGAGCTTATCGTTATCGCCGAAGGCCGAGCCGATCTCCTCGGTGCTCACACTGTCGTTCTCATTTAAGATCGGCACGACGGATAGCTTTAATAATGTTTCGATGGAATGACGGAGGTTCAGGTACGTTTTTCGATTGTTAAGTACCTCGGCGGTCAGGAGAACCTGGGCCACGGCCACGCCGTATCGCTGAAAGGCTTTTCGATACTCCGCCATCAAGAGCGGCTGCCCGATAGCCGCACAGGCCTGTCGCATTTTGATATCCTTCGCCGATTCGACTTCCAACTGGCCGAGCCCCATTCCGATCGCCCCGGAGGTAATAATGACAATCTGCCGGCCGGCATGGAGTAAGGCATTCACCTGCTCGGCCACCTGGCGAAAATAGACCGAATCCACTCCGGCATCTTTTGTCAACGTATTCGTGCCGATCTTAATGACAATTCGTTTAGCATTGCTAAAGTCACGCATGGTTTAATCGCTGGTCGTTAGTCGTTGGTATTTAGTTTTTTGATTAAGCTCATTGTCCTCCTAATCTACTAAAAACCAAATACTAACGACTATTCACTATTATGTCGTTTCTCCAGTAGTCCGCGTGATAGGATTCGCCGTCTTTGTTCCAGACTTTGGTGACGATATCCACATCGCCGTCGCCGTCCACGTCGCCCAGCACGGCATCGTGCCAGCCGGGATTGTCGGTATGGATGACGACGGGTGTAAATACCGGACGAGCCGAGCCGGAATGTTCCCAGATCACGCCGCGTTCTTTCAATCCCGTCGGTTTCATCGCGAGCTTGCCGCTCTTCGTCATGTACGTATCAGGATCTTCCTGCTCCCCCGCAAAGATATCCACATCGCTGTCCTTATCAAAATCGGCGACGCCGAGCGAATGAAACGAGCCCGTCCCGGGCACATCCCCCTCGGCCGTCGGCGGATCGGGCAGTTGATGCCGAATCCATTCAGCGCCTTTATTGCGGTTCTGCACCCAATACACGTGCGAGAGCCCGGTATCGCAATCGCTATAGACAATATCATTTAAGCCGTCTTTATTTATATCAGCGATCCAGCAGCGCATGCTCGTCCCGTAGGAGGCGTTCTTAACCGCCAGGTGCGGCCACGGATGATGTGTCCAGACTCCATGGCCGCTTCCGGGATTGGCAAACCAATAACCCGGGATCACGACGTCATTATCCCCGTCCCCATCCAAGTCGCCGATGCCTTTGGGGGCCGTGCCGCCGTGGTTCTCGCCGACGCCGCCGATGATCGTTTGCTTCATGCCCTGGACCGGATCGTACCACGAGGCCGTTTTCCCATCATAGGCTATTACATCGCGATGTCCATCCCCGTTGACGTCGCCGGAGAGAATATCATGACCATTGCCAAAGTAACGATAAGCCTTCCACGGCGCGTCGGGATTGGCGGCGAGCGTGCCGGGATTTTTGAACCACACCAGAGAATAGACGGCATCCACGAAACCGTCCAGGTCGCAATCGACTTCCGTTGCCCCGAGTTGTTTGTTCATCGTCTCATGGGATGCTATTGTATGCCGGATCCACGTGGAGTCATCGATTCGCTGGAACCAGTAGGCCGTCTTCGTCTCACGGCGAGAGAGACTGATATCCAGATCGCCGTCCCCGTCGAAGTCCGCCAGAGGTGTTCCTCCCGTCCCCCAGGCCGAGCCGGGCAATTGATCTGCAATGGAAAAATGTGTCCAGTTAGCCGGATCGATCTTCCCATTTGCCGTAACAGCAACGAAAACTGCAATCACAGCGATTTGCATAAAGCAAGCTTTCCTCTTCACACAAATACAATTCCACATCGTTCAACCTTTCACCTTAACTGATCCGATTAACGTCCAGCTTCTTGCAGACATTATGTTAAGCCATCGTATAAAATCTTTCAACGATAATTGTCGTCCTGGGTGGGATTGAAATATTTTTACTTCTTTTACTTTGCGTCCACATCTGATTCGTCGACAAAACCTTACTCAACCGCTAATAGTTAGATTGTGGGAGTAAGTATTCCCATAACAATTGCGTCTAAAGTAAAAAAGCGATTGACTCGCCATCAAGCATATGCTGTAATTTCCAGTTCAGGGAACTCAGCGTTAAGTTATGAAGCGTTATATGATATCGCGAGTGCATTGCTCCAGTAATAAGGAGAAGAAAAAATGATTAGAACTTTCATTCAAATGTCGGCAATGATATTAACACTTGCAGCAACTTTTTTCTTACTGAAAGCCAACTTGGGGCTGACGCCTAAAATGATTGCAAAGTTAAGCATACCACATACTGATTACCTTTCTGATGAGTTTGTAATGAGCCTTTCGAAACAGTCGGCGGACACACGTGTTGGTGTCGCTTTGTTATTACTATCATTTACTCTGCAAATGGTTAATTCGTTATGGCCTTTACGTTGGAAGGACTTTGGATTTGACTGGCATGGTGTATTAGTATCAGTAGGTTTGTGTATCATCATAGTCGCCTTTGCGGATCGCTATTCTCGCTATCTATCGAAAAAACTGTTTGACCAAAGCATTAAAGTTATAAAGAGTAGATCAGAAAAGTGAAATGAGTTGTATGGTGCTTGCCATAGCATATATCCGTACTCAGCTATCCGATATTATTCTTCAATGGAATTAATGTACTGTCGAAGGCAGGTAGTCGTATAATAATTAACTTAAAATCATCATAATATTTGAGTAATATAATTAGCCGAAAAAAGTTTGCTCTATGAATTTGGTGAGGCAAGACTCACACCCCAAAGACCACCGAGTTGAAGCATTTGGAAAGAGATACATAGGTTATGCAAACACTTTTCTTTAACGAGCCCGGTTTTGCGAAAGAGATGGTCAAAGCGCCGAAACGACAACTCTTAAAGTGGATTGGTAACAAGCAAAGATTTGCACAGAGAATTGTCGCGTTGTTTCCGGATGAGTTCAATACCTATTATGAACCTTTTCTTGGAAGTGGGGCCGTTCTGGCAACTCTGGCAAAAGAGAATTCCGTCGGGGCGGACAATTTTCTGCCTTTGATAGAGATTTGGAAGACACTCGTCGAATCTCCGGAAGAAGTCAAGCATTGGTATAAAGAACGGTGGGACTTCATGATGAAAAGGGATCGGAAAGGGGCTTACGAAGCTATTAAAGCATCGTACAATTCAAGTCCTAATCCGGCTGATCTCTTGTTCCTCTGTCGCTCCTGCTATGGAGGCGTCGTCCGATTTCGTCAGGCAGATGGGTATATGTCAACACCATGCGGTATTCATCGCCCCATCTCACCGGGAGCTTTTTCAAAACGAGTAGATGAATGGTATCTGAGAGTCAAAGATGTGAGATTCATACACTCGGGATATCAAGAGACGATGAGAAAAGCGAATAAAGGCGACCTTGTTTACTGTGATCCCCCATATTATCACACACAATCCATTGTGTACGGAGCCCAATCGTTTAGCATCGAGAATCTATTCGAGGCTATTGATGATTGTAAGTCTCGTGGTGTCTTCGTGGCTTTGAGTATTGATGGCTCGAAACGATCGGGAAAGTTAAAATGTTCACTCCCACCGACGAAAAATCTATTCGAGAGGGAAGTGTTTCTTGATTGCGGGCGGTCGATGCTAAAGAGGTTTCAAATGAATGGCCTTTCTCTCGAAAACGAAGTCGTTCATGATCGTCTCCTATTGACATACTAAAAGCATTTCTATAGCCAACAACCTCGTGATCTATTAGTTTCTTTCCTAAGAGATCAAAATCGTTTCAGTGGACAATGAAATAAAAAACGAGCCCTCGTTTGGAGGAGAAATCCAAACAAGGACTCGAAAAAATCTATTAGGATGAACCGCGTAGTACGATTAAACAGGTCTTGGGATCGTACTTCTTATAATATGTGACGTCGGCGGAGCAAGTTAATCACACTCAAACCAATCCCGCTCAGGACAACCGCGCCGGGAGCAGGAATGGGCTGGACCGGGCATTGACCAGGATCGTCACCGGGACCGCCGGGACCCCAAGGATCGCCGGGACCGCCGGGACCACCAGGGCCACCGGGACCACCAGGGCCGCCGGGACCACCAGGGCCGCCGGGACCATCGGGACCGCCGGGACCACCAGGGCCGCCGGGACCACCGGGGCCACCAGGACCGCCGGGGCCACCAGGACCGCCGGGACCACCAGGATTATCATTCCAGCCATCGTCGCCGGTGCCATCGTCACCGGTACCATCGTTGCCCGTGCCGTCGTTACCGGAGTGGTAATAATATTTTTTTCCGCCCCAGTCCCAGCCAAAGACGTGCTCGCAAAGCCAATAGAACCATTCTTCAACAACAACATCTGAATCCTTGGATTGATCCTTAACCTTAATCCCATTGCATCCGTTTGATCCGCATTGCGGCTGCGTAAGATTCGCTTGAACCGTGGAACACAGTCCCAGAGATATTGCCGTTATGATACCGGTCAATACAAGTCTTTTCATTTTCCTTCTCCCCCAATGATTGTTTTGAAAATTGATTGCTAAACTACTTCTCAGGCAATAAAACGTAACACTTTACTTCCGAATCATTCTCGCTTACGGTTGATTTCCCTTTTGTTGTTAACGATATGGTACCATAATCGCTCTTCAATGTCAAGCATTTTTTCCTGTTGTTTCTCAAATGATGAACAAGATGACATTGATATCCCGGCGTAAAACAAAAATAAATTCTTTTTGGGACGTTGTGGTTCTTGTTTTCTGGGTTCGGGCCCGGAAGGAAAGGCAACGTAAATATTTTTCATAAGGGCTGGCTCCTAATATGCCGCCCAATATACTATTGCTTTCGTTAGAATAACGAAGCGTTACGTATCCAGAATCAGGGATGTTCTATTGCTGACCGGATAGACGCAGGGTGTGGGTGATCTGGGCCAGGCCGATTTGCTGGGTGAGGGTGACGCCGGATAACATGCCTGTACTTGTGTCGTAGGTCCAGTCCATTCGGTGCGTGGGGCCGGTCTCGGTGAGCGTGACGATGCCCGGACCGGCGTTACTGACGATGGTCGTCGTTCCCACCAGGTCGTGGCGCTCGATGACCTGTTGTGTTCGCAGATTAGCCAGCGTCTGGGGCGGTATCCAAAGTCCGCCGATGCTCGCGCAGCCGGAGGCGCCTTCCGACTGGGCTTGCTCGGGCGGCATGCCCTGGATCGACTGGATGACGGCGTTGTTGGTGAAGCGGACCCAGCCGCGTCCGCGGGCCTTCGGGACGAGCGTCGCCGTCATTGGCCGGTCCAGCCTGGACCACGCTGCCGAAACGACGGTCGTTTGTGCTCCCGTATAAGTCAGTTGTCTGAACTGGCCGAGCCATTGCGGCGGCGGCGCCTCCTTCCACGGCACGTCGAGATCCTTGATCTCCGCGATCCATCCGGTGACCAGTTGCGTGCTGCCCTGGCCGACGCCCGCCGTGCCGGACCCGCCGATCGGCGGCGTATAAACCGGCGCGCCCTGGACCCGCGAGCCGTGGTAGATTAACAGGCCCGTTTCCAGATCGTAAACGCGCGCGTTATAGCTGGTTGCATCTTCGGTTTGAAGCCGGATCGCCTTGTACGTCTTCCCGGCCACCGTATAGGGCATCCGCAGGATTCGTATGCCCTGTGCGTTTATCTCCTGCATCTGTCCGAGTACGCTGGGATGAATCCAGTAATCCGCGGCGCAGCCGGCGTGGCCCACCATCCCGCCGCTCATCGAAAACATGTACCTGTTGGTGCTGGTGTCGAGCGTATAAAGTTTGGTAGAGAGCTGGACGATCCCCTCCCCGACGTAACCGACCTGAATGACGTTGTATCCCCCGCCGCTGGCGGAAGGGATGTCCTGCTCGCCGTAGCGCTGGCCCGTGTTCTTGTCCACCCAATGGCCGTTCTCGTCCTGCACGAGCTGCTTGTACGAACCGGGGATGCTGGCGGCCATCCCGAAGTAGGTCAGGCGCGTGCCCGGCTTGATACAGGGCGGAGCGCCGGCCTGGGCCGCCGCGGGAACGACCGTCAGCATCATACTCGGATCGGGAACTTCCACACCGTGAGCACTCATCGCCAATACTGATACCGTACAGAAAAGTCCGATTGAGATAAGCTTATGTTGCAATGTCATAATACACCTCTTTGTGTTTTTGTCCGCTACTTTCGTCGATTCGAGGGCATCTCGCCCTCGTATCGCGGGCACGCCTGTCCTGAGCGGAGTTGAAAGAATGCCCGCGACACAGGAGCCATTCTATGCCGACCTGTGAAGACCGTCAATGTTGAAATCAATAGCAAACTAAAACTGTTTTTTGGATGAATGATCCGTTATGATGTGAAGCAAACGCAATTATTTCTTTCTTAACGCATGGGAGATATAGGAGTATTGAATGATGAAGACATTATCTGTTACCTTGAAAATCGTTCTTGTGATATGGGTTGTTGGTTTATTTGCCGGGGGATGTGCGAAGCCGGCGACGAGAGTCGCCGTATTGACGTATAACATCTATCACGGCGAAGATGCGAACGGCGGGTCGAACCTGGACGCCGTGGCGGGGATCATTAACTCGCTGAAACCCGATCTGGTCGCCCTTCAGGAAGTGGACAACAAGACGACGCGCGTCAAAGGACTCGATTTGACGGCCGAGCTGAGCCGGCGGACGGGGATGCAGGGGATATTCGGCAAGGCGATGGACTACGCCGGCGGCGAATACGGGGAGGCCGTGCTATGTCGTCATCGGATTCTCGATGTTAAGAACAATCCGCTGCCGCACTCGCCGAAAGCGGAGCCGCGGGCGGCGCTGAAGGTCCATGTCGAATTGCCGGATGGTGAGAGGGTCGTCTTTGTCGGCACGCACCTGGACCACGTCCGGGATCAGACCGACCGGATGACGCAGGCCGGGCGGATCGTGGAGCTATTCGAGGATGTCGATCTTCCTATTATCCTGGCGGGCGATCTGAATGCGGTTCCGGGCAGTGACCCGATCGAGCTTCTCCGTCGTCACTGGACGTGTGCCGATCCGAACGATCCTCAGCCGACGTTTCCTTCGGCCGGGCCGAAAAGGAAAATCGACTATATTATGTTCAAGCCGTCTCGTCGCTGGAACGTGTTGACGACGCGGGTTATTGATGATAAAGTCACCTCGGATCATTGCCCCATGTATGCGGTATTGGAATTGCGGCCGGAGAATTGAAGAATCATAAGGAAAAGAAAATGAAAAGGACAATTTTCTTTTCTGTGTTCATGTTCATTATTATTTTGGGCGCCGACATTCAAGATTCTTCTCAATCGGCCTCTCGGTCTGTTGGCCAAAGGGCGATCCCCAAAATCAGTCGGGATCGAAGAATAGACAAACCTGATGAGCCGCCGGAGATTGCCGTGATAATACGTCAGGAATCAGGATGATTGATACACGGCTGAAAAGTTATTCTCATCATAAAAAAGCTTGACTTTTTGTATAATACGTTTTATATAGAACACACAACATGCATGTCATCCAAAGGGGAAAGGGTAGGATTGATCTTGGGCTGTGAAGACCGAATGGTAAGGCCGGAATGTTTGGCTCGTTTACAGGGGGCGGAACGATGCAGAATCCAGGGAAGGATACAAAACATCCCGTCAAGGACAAGGAAGAAGAACCATCGCGAGCAGGTGTCGTGAGGTTAGAACGCGTCAAGCGCAAAACATCACGGGATAAGTTTGCAAAGAAGGCCATTGGTTGGGCGGGGAAAAAGGCCGTCGCCGAACTGCATGAAAGCGAGGAATGCTTCAGAACGCTTTTTGAGTCAACGCGCGAAGGAGTAGTCAGTATAGGTACTGAGGGAAGAGTCGTGTCGGGGTAATCGCCAAAATCGGCGGCTGGAAAATGGATCTTGAAAAGGGGGACGGGCCTCGTGAACGAAAGGGACGTATGATATTGTGGAGATCAATCCGGGAGGGTCCAAATCCGGTGCGGATGAACATGTAAGTTAATATCTCCCGGAGTATCGCGGGATGATCGAACAGAAAATGAAAGACCTGGTCGAGACGAAACAGCCGATGCAGTTCGAGGCCATGCTGAAGACAAAACGGGGGAAAAATTTAAAATGGTGTCAGGCGGTCGGTGAAGTCGTGGAAGAGAATGGCAACGTCGTCAAATTCAGAGGGACTTTTCACGATATCACCGAACGCAAGAAAGCGGAGGCGGCTTTGGATACCTTGCTGCAGAGCGATTTCGTTAAAAATTGCGGGATGAAGTTAAGTTATTGACTCCCAGGCAACCTGTGGATATCGAAACGGATATCCGCGTTCCATTATATCAATCGGCTCGGGAATTACTGGTCAATGCGATCAAATTATCGAAGGACCTCTCGCCGGATGTCGTGATTATGGATATTTCAATGCCTTAAATGAACGGCATCGAAGCCACACGGGAGTTGGTCACGCACCGTCCGGGAATCAAAGTCGTCGTTTTGTCGGTCCATTCGGAAAGAAATATCGTCATTGAAGTCCTTCGGGCGGGGGCAGCGGGATACGTGTTGAAGACTTACCTTTTTGACGAATTAATGACGGCCATACGGTCGGTGGTTTCAGACGGATTTTATCTCAGTTCGCGGATTGCCGATGTTGTCGTGGGCGAACTGTTGGAATTCAGCGAAAACGAGCAGGAACATGAAATGTCCAATCTGACACCTGCTGAACGCCAGGTCTTACAGCTTATCGCAGAAGGCAACACGACCAAGCAAATCGCCGTGCGACTCCATAAAAGCCCGAAGACCATCGACGCCCGGCGATGGCACATTGCTGAAAAAGTCGGCGCCTCGGGCGTGGCCGATCTGACGAAATATGCCATCCAGGAGGAAATAACGTCCCTGGATTGACGAGTGTTTGAAATACCGGATATTTCTTTCCTCACGGCCCAAACCTTGATAGGATGGCGGACGTCGGGAGTCGGTAAGACGCGATCCGTCGTACGATTGAATGATTGGAGCCATTATGAGGTTTGGATTGTTATGTCTGGTCTGTTTGGTTTTAATTTCTACTGCGGGTTGCGGAGTGATTGCAGGCAAGGGGGAGTCGGCCTTTCGTCAATCGTGTACCGAGTCGCAACAGTTCGGCGCTACGCGGCTTGATTTTCCCCTCGGCGACGGCAAGGGATTCATTATCTTTCCGACGAAAGAAAAGCCGGACGGGTCGCGCCCGTGGATGTGGATCGCGCCCACGTTCGTCGATCATCCGGAGCCGCGCAAGGAAGTGCCTCGCGACGATCACGCCTGGATATGCCGTCAACTCCTGGCGAACGGTTTTTACATTTGCGGCGTCGATGTCGGCGAATCCTATGGCAGCCCGGCGGGTCGGCGATTGTATAGCCAATTCTATGAGAAGGTCGTGCGGGAATTCGCCCTGGCGGAGAAAGCCTGTCTGCTGGGCCAAAGTCGCGGCGGTTTAATGGCGTATAACTGGGCCGCGGAGAATCCGCAGTGTGTCCGTTGTATCGCCGGTATCTACCCGATGTGCAATCTCCAGGGCTATCTCGATGCAGAGAGAATTTACACCCCCTACGGCATGAACGAAGACCAGTTTGCTGTGTGCTTTCACGAGCATAATCCCATCGACCGGCTCTGGGACCTCGCTCGGGCCGACGTTCCGATTTTTCACGTGCACGGCGGCGTGGATAAGGTTGTTCCGTTGGAAGAGAACAGCGGCGAGCTTGTCCGGCGATATAAACTATTAGGCGGCCGGGCCGAGGTGCTGGTCGTCGAGGATAAGGGCCACGAGCTGTGCCCGGAATTTATGGAGAACCAGGCGCTGGTCGATTTTCTTCTGACCGAAGGCCGGAAGATGCCTTGGATTGCACCGTAGGGACCAACGGATGGCATGGTTTGTAGTGACGCCGTAAGGCGTTAGTCCGAAATGCCCCTTCGGCAAGCTCAGGACAGGCTCTCACGGGCACACTACAAACTTAAAACTGACGTTGCGATACCTGTTTGGAAAATTTGTATTTTGAACATTCGATATTGTTTAGGATTTAGTGCTTAGGATTTTCTTTGTTGAGGATTTTGTGTTATGGCCATTTATCACGAAGTGACGCCCCGACGGACGTTCATGGGCAAGTTAAAATTCGGGGCGGACCTGCTTGAGGAATTGACCGCCGTTTGCGTGGAGAACGATATCCGTCTCGGTCGCGTCGAGGCGCTGGGGGCGGTTCGGCAAGCGCGGATCGGATATTACGATCAGCAGGCTAAAGAATACGACTTTCACGAAATGGATGAGCCTCTGGAAATCACCAAGCTAATCGGCAATATATCCTTGCGGGACGGCAAGCCCATGGTCCACGCCCACATTACGCTGGCGGACTCCGAGGGCAACGCATACGGCGGGCATTTAGCGCCGGGGACGATTATTTTCGCCACGGAGTTCATTATCACAGCCTACGATGGGCCGGATTTCGTTCGCGAGTATGACAAGCCGACCGGCCTGCCGTTATGGAAGTTATAAACGCTGATCGCTGCGGCGCGCGGCTCCGACACATTCGTATCGGAGCCGCGTCGATGTTCGCTCGTTCAGTGATGGACGTCCTATTACACCGCAGCCGTTAATCGTCGGGTTATGGTTTGACCAATCGAATATCGTCGAAATACACCGTTCTCGTTCCGCCGGACGTCGCAGTGCCGGATTTGGTCCCCAGACCGATTTCAATGCTATCAATGTCCGCTAAGTTCACATTTTGATCGGCAAACGACGACAATGGAATGACCCATTCGGTCCACTTGTCGATTGTCGCCGCGGCGGGATCGGCGTGGGCCACAACCGTGGAGGCGCCGTTGGCGTTTGAGAAGATGACGTACATCGGTTCGGCTATGTTACTGGTGATACCGACGTCCTGGTTCGACCAGGAGCCGCTTACCGAACCGGTGATCGTGACGTTCGAGAATGTGGCCTGGCAAGGCTCGTCCTCGTCGTGGCTGGTCAGCGCCAGCCCGATGTAAACGGTCGATGCCATCGAAACGTTCGTGGGGACGGAATCCGCCACCGTTTCCCAGGTCGTGTCGTTGCCCGCTCGAGGCCGGCCGGACGATCCTTTTTTGAAGGTGTGAGAGATTATTCGAAAAAACTGTAACCTTTTGAACATCAATGTGCCTATAATGAGTAGGGTGAAGATCTGAATCGGTTATCTGGAGCTTAGGTTATCAGGAGATCAGGTTAACAGGAAGTGGATATCAGGAAACCGGGATATCGGGCGAGGCCGGGTATTGGGTCGCTTATCGGATCATTCCTGATCCTCTGATATCCTGCACCCCGATACTCTGGTATCTTGATACCCTTGCCGTTGTACAACAAGGTCGAATGTTTTAGGAGATGCACGGAATGAAATGGAATAAATTTGGTCAAATGGCTCTTTTCGTATCAATATCGGCTATGCTGACTCTCATGAGCGGCTGTGTCGTCTGCCAGGTGGACGAGGAATATACCGGCGTCGAAGATAAGATGCTCAAGGAGGTTGATTGTGGCGAGACGACGCGAGACTGGCTTGTGGACACGTTCGGCGAACCGACCGAAAAGCTTGTCACGGACGAGGGCAGCGAAATCCTCCGGTATAAGTGCGTTAAGAAAAAGGACAACCAGTTTGTCATGTTCCCGCCGCCGATCGTGATCAAGGACGACAAGCAGGTCGAACATTTCGTCGCGTTCGAGGTCCGGGACGGAATCGTGCAGCGATACTGGAAGGAAGGGTAACGGGTTGCCATTTCAAGCGAGTACGTTCGATCAACATGAAAGAAGGCCCACGCTTCCTTGCGTGGGCCTTGTCGTGTTCGACTTTTTCTTTTGCCGAATAGTAGTCGCTTTTCGTTTTACGACGGTCAGGTATTTTCGGCTTAAAACGCAGGTTGAGAAATCCTTTCTCACCTGACGTCAGTCGTTCAACTCACGAGCGCTATCTCTGGCCGGTCTGAGGCGTTCCCGGTTTGGAAGGGCCCGCAGGCTTAGGCGCTCCGGCGGGCTTGGGAGTCTGTACCGGTTTCTTTGACGGCTGCGGTTTGTTGGGTTGATCTGCCATTGTAAGTTCTCCTTATCTTATCGATGCTATTTAAAAAGGTCGCATCTATCACCCGATCGAACTCCGGCCGTCAACACGGCGGCACGCAATCCGATCTCAGAGTATCTTGTGTTGTGATGGAATATGAATGTGAGTAAGCCGAAGGTCCTGTCTCTCCATTCGGGCGGATATCTATTGCTCCGCTAAATGTAAAGAATCCTTTCGCCTGGTATGTTTATGACCTGCACCCTCGGTCATCGAACCAAATCAATGGAGAAGGTCGGTACAGGTCCTATTTATCTACTTCAGGGGAAAATCCTGATCTCGCTTACACCGATCAAGTGACAATGCCTCGATAATTGTCCTTAACGAGAACATTTGGTTGGGGTGTTAAAAACAGCCGGGTCCACACAACCTTACGCTGTTACCCACCACTTCTCAGTGTGCGTTATTGTACTCGTGTTTAACGTGATGTCAAGAGGAATATGTAAGATTTTTTATGTTTTATGTTTCGAAAAATAGCCGGGAGTGAGCGAGATATTCCCGGCTTGCGTGAAAATCCAAAGTCTTTCCTTGCAGCCCGGTTTTCATACGAGTCGTTTGTTTTAGCGTATGAGGTTCCGGCTAAATGTTTGGAATAAGCGTTTTAGGTGGGTTGTGAGTGTTTATTTCTTTTTTGTTTTGCTTTTTTTGGTCTTGACTTTTTTCTTCGTCGTCTTCTTACCCGAACTGCAGCCACATGTCTTGCACATTTTCGGCTCCTTTCACATCCGTCGTTCCAAGGTTTGTGCCGACGCATCCCACGGTGTTCTCTTTGTTATTTACCGGCTGTTGAAGCATAGGTCAATCAGAGATTTTTACCTTCAGGAGATCAGAATTTTCAGTTGACACAGGATTCGCCGGATGCTAAAAAGGGATGTCGGTATGAATGAGCCGAAGTGGCGGAACTGGCAGACGCGCGGGATTCAAAATCCCGTCCTGGC
>JAFGTG010000160.1 GCA_016934255.1 Sedimentisphaerales bacterium | reverse complement strand
CACGAGTTTATTGATTTATTTCCCGTCGCCGGCTGGGGCATGGCCGCCACGGGTCCTCCGAGTTTACGCTCGACCTTCGAAAATGGTCTGGGCGTCATTTTTCAATGTCGGCCTCGGGGCGGCTACGGCCACTCATTCAATTCCGACGGCTCTTTTCAACTGCACGCCTACGGACAAATGCTCAATCACGGCGGCGGCAGCTCGGGCAATCAGGATGCCTTTGCATATCATACGATGAGCCACAACACCCTCCTGGTGGATGGATTGGGGCAGGCACAGCCTTCGTCGGGCATGCGACTTCCGTATTACGGACGGATCGCCGCTTTTTCACACGGCCAAGACCACGTGTATTTCGCAGGCGACGTCGCCGGTTGCTACCCCCACTCACCGGGCAACTTCTCCCGATGGTCGCTGCCTCTGCATGAAGTCTATCAAGAAAGAGCCTTGCCCTACCTACAGCGTTTCATCCGTCATGTCCTTTTTCTTCACAATCGATATTTCATTGTCTATGACGATCTAAGCTGCTCGAAGCCGGTCACTTACACGTGGCTGTACCATATTCTTCCCCAAAAGCCTTTCAGTTTTGACGAAAGGACTTTCACCATTGATTACGCGGTCGGCGACGTCAAGGTAAGATTGAAGCATATGGCCTATCCAGAAGAACTCAAATTTGAAGACCGCGTCGGGATGGATGCATTCGTTAATCCTCTGACCGGCGAAGATTATAGCCAATGGCGAAAAGGCAATATCCTTTGCGGCCACAATCTTTGGATCAGCAATGCGGACCCGGCCGGGCAGTGGCGATTCCTCACTGTAATCTACCCTATACGACCTGGACAGACGTTTCCCGCTATAGAACGTCTCGACGACGCCACTGTTCGTGTGGCTAATGAGATTATCAGCTTTGATCCTGATTCTCCGAACGCACAAAATGCGGATCTGATTGTTGACGCATCAGCTATGGCCGGAGCAGTGGCGAGAGATTTGAAGTAAGTTGTAACACGAAAAAGAAAATTCATAAGATTAGAATGGGAGATGACACGATGGAACTTAACAGCAAGGTATCTCGCAGATCGTTCATGAAAAAAGCCGCCACGGGTATTGCCGCCAGTATGACCTTCCTACCGGATCGGGCATCCTGGGCCAATGCGAACGACCGTGTCCGAGTAGCCGTCATTGGTATCCGGGGCATGGGACAGAACCACATCAGCAGTTACATGAAGCTGCCCGATGTGGATGTAGCGGCTTTGTGCGATGTGGACGAAAATCTGTTCGAGGAGCGTATTAAAAAACACTTCACCGACAAGGGAAGAAAAAGCCCCAAGATCTATACGGATATCCGCCGTCTGCTGGAAGACAAATCCATCGATGCGGTTTCCGTCGTCACACCGAATCACTGGCACGCCCTGGCCGCTATCTGGTCGATCCAGGCGGGCAAGCATGTCTCTGTGGAAAAACCCTGCTGTCACAATTTCTTCGAAGGCCAACAGCTCGTCAAAGCCGCGAAAAAGTATAACGTGATCGTGCAGGACGGAGCCGAGCAGCGCAGCAATCCCTGCAGTCAGTCCATGGCGAAGTTTTTACGCGAAGGAGGACTCGGCGAAGTCTATCTGGCCAAAGGCCTGTGTTACAAATGGCGTGACACGATCGAGAAAACTCCCAATGAGCCTGTTCCTAAGGGCGTGCATTACGATCTTTGGCTGGGTCCGGCGACGAAGCGTCCCTTTTCTCGGAACCGTTTTCATTATAACTGGCACTGGAACTGGGACTTTGGCAACGGTGACATGGGCAATCAGGGCGTTCATGAGATGGACGTTGCCCGCTGGGGTTTGGGCGTCACGCTGCCCACGCGCGTATGCGCGATGGGCGGTCATGTCATGTTCGATGACGATCAGAATACGCCGAACGTGCTCATGGCGATGTTCGAGTTTCCCAACGAGAAGGGATCGGGGGACAAGAAGAAGATTCTGCAATTCGAGGTGCGTCACTGGATGAGTAATCGAGAGGATGATATATGGATGAAAAAAGACCCGAACTCCGCTACGGGTTACATGATCAGCGGTTCCAATACCATTGGGAACCTGTTTTACGGCTCCAAGGGCTATATGGCCAAGACGGTGGATGAGTGGAGAACCTATATGGGCAAAAACCGTGAGCCGGGCAAGACGGGAGAGGGCCTCGGCGATCACTACGCCAACTATATCAAAGCGATTCGCAATGGAGATCCTAAAACATTTAATAAGAACATCGAAGAAGGTTTCTATTCGTGCGCTCTGATCCACTTAGCCAATATTTCCTATCGCCTGGGCCGATCGCTGAGCTTCGATCCCGTGAAGCAACACGTCATCAATGATGACGAAGCCAACGGCATGCTGACTCGAAAATATCGAAAACCGTTTGTGGTGCCGGAGAAGGTATAAGAATTCCAAACGAACTCAGGTTCTAAAGAATTGCTATACCCGATAGTGATGGAGATGACATTATGGCAAAATCTACCTCTCCGGCTCAGACAGAAATTGAGACAGATCCATCCGTATTGAAGAACCTGGAATATTTCCAGGATATGAAATTCGGTTTGATGATTCACTGGGGGGTGTACTCGGTTTGGGGCGCCGTGGAATCCTGGCCTATTTGCGACGCTGAGCCTTATGGGCGGGATGTATTGCCCAAATGGGAGCAATCGGGCAAGAATGTCGAGACGTTTATGGAGATGTATTTCGGCCTGAATACGCAGTTCAATCCAACCCAATTTAATGCCGAGACATGGGCCGATATCGCT
>JAFGTG010000159.1 GCA_016934255.1 Sedimentisphaerales bacterium | reverse complement strand
CTGAGAGGGGCGAAATCCGGCCTTATGGGACGAATGTTGTGCAAGCACCGCACGTTCAAAGAGTAACGATGCACGACTTTTCGTGAAAAATTTTTTAAAAAATTGAATGTTCGCAAAAATTTTTTCTACCGAAAAAAGTGGGCGGTAATAGAGACGGCAATAATATTATAAAACGCATGTGTTCCGGCTGTAATGCCGAAGCCCCGAACGGCGAAAAGCGCCGCAAAATAAACGCCGGCGATCGTCCGAAAAACAAACTTGGTTATATTAAACGGATCGACGGAATTGACCCGTCCGCTGAAGAAGTCGATATGATGATGAGCGCTGAACATGGCCGCTGAAATCAGCACCGACAGCACGATGGCATTGGTGTGAGAAAGCTTGAGGGCATCCTGAAATAACAGCATGAGAATGCAGATAAGGACCAGTCGAAAGACCAACTCTTCGTAAATGCCGGCGCCGATGCCGGTGATGATGTTTGCCAGAAGATGCCGTTTGGTGGCGTTCGTTTGATTATCGGCGGTCAGAGCGTATGGCCCTTGCGCAGCCGGGAGAGAACCGCCCGGCGGAGCGTCCATTGAGGTAACCGCCCAATGGTTATCCGGGTGTTCGCGATGCGCCTGCGAACCGGCGGCGGAACTGCTGAGAAACAACGTCAGGACGATCAACGGCACAGCCAGCAGGACGCACTCGACGGCCATCGGCAGGATATCGCCGAGCCAGAAACGCCATTGCTTGCCGGACGTGATTTGCAGGGCGATCAGGATCACTAAAACCGCCAGCGGGGGGGCGATCCATGCGAATTTTCCGTGAAATCCTAAAAGCTCCAGCGAATTTTGCATCCACACAAACGCCACCACGCGAATGCGCGACTGGTTCAGCACGTCGGTATTAATGCGAAACGTTCCGATCTCATAGAACACGATAAAGGGCAGTAAAAAGATAATGGCGTAGATCGGACGAGAGGTCCTCTCGAAATAAGAATCCCGCGCAAAATTGAACAACTGACTTGCGTCGTTTTTCTTTTTGGGTGTGCTTGTTTTTTTCTTTTTACCCATGATCGTCTTTCGGCGGCGCTTATTCTGTTTTATCGCGGCATCCGTGATTATTTCCTATCGGATTTTGTTACAGAGTTTACTCCAAATGCGTCGAAAAAACAATAGTGAAACACAGCTATGACAATCGAATTGAAGGCCGGATCGTATGAAACCGTTTTTATGTTTTCTCGGGGGGTGTGAATTCGAATATATCCTCCACGAACTCACGTCCAAACCCGAGACGTATTTCGACTTCGATTACTTCTACAGCTTCCAACATGACGGCCAGACCAATCCCTATACCTTTCTGGCCGAGCAGGCCCAGAAGGTTTACGAGATGCAGCCCCATGCGGTGTTTCTTTCGCAACATGATTACATGATGGGACCCATTTCGGATATCCAGCTCAACCGCGCCGTATCACGCGAGCAACAGGACAAACGGATCAGGGAACTGCTCGATCAATGCGAGCTGATGATCCTTACGCTTCTGCCGTTAAATGTCCCGATCGTCATGCAGTTTTTCCCCTGGTTCAGAATCAATGTGCTCAACCGGTTCAAGAACACGACGCCGTTGTACAACGAAGAACAATTCATGAGAAAGTATGCCATGGGAATGGAGGCCCTTGCCGACCGGTATCCGAATTTCTATTTTCTCAATTTAACCCACGTTTGCGCGATGGCCGGGTTTCGGCAGACGCTCAAGCAGACCGATGCGCCCTGGTACAGTCACATCCAGTTCCCTGCGACGCATATCGCGACCGAATATACGCATTTAGTCAATTATATCCTCCGGCGCGACAAAAAAGTCAAATGCGTGATCGTCGATCTGGACAATACGATGTGGAAGGGCGTTATCCGGGACGTCGGCGTCGAGAATCTCGAAATCCGGATCGACAAAGAACGGTTCCATTGGAACGTTTTGTCGATTCTCTACGCCAGGGGCATTTTAATCGGCGTCATCAGCAAGAACGATTCCTACCTCGAGACGGATATCCGGAATTTCATCAAACCTCATCTGACCGGTATCGAATTCGTCTGTTTCGAACTGAGCTGGAAGGACAAATGTGAGGTTCTTTTTAACGTGCAGCAGCGATTGAATATCGGTTTGGATTCCATCGTCTTCATCGACGACAATGCGTTTGAAAGAGAGCAAATGAAAGCCGTGTTGCCCGACGTCAGAGTCTATGACGAGAACATCTTCGAGCCATTGCTTTATCTGCCCGAGTTCCAGCCCGAATTCGTCACGCGCGAAAGCAAAGACCGAACCCAATTCTACCTCCAGGAAAATCAGCGCCGGCAGGTTCAAGGCTCAATAGAGAAAGGCGATTTCCTCGGGCAGTGTCAATTCACGATCGGCGTCGAGAAAATGCAACCCTTCGAGGTCGATCGCGTGACGGAGTTGATTCAGCGAACGAACCAGCTTAACACGTCCATCAAACGCTACACGAAAGATCAGATCATTTCTTTCAGCAGGGACCCAAACTGCGATATCTTCGTCGTCCACGTCGCCGACAAGTTCGGGGATTACGGGCTGGTCGGCGTGTGTATCGGTTTCCGCCGAAACAACGTGTATGAAATTGACACCTTGCTCTTTAGCTGTCGTATCATGAGCAAGGGCGTCGAGGATTATACGCTGACGACGGTTCTCGATTATGCCGGGGAGCAAAACGTCGATCAGGTCATCGTACGATTTACCAAAGGCCCGAAGAACGATCAGATGCGGGCCATTCTGAGCAATAACAATTTCGCCGAATTCGGATCCGAGGGCGATTCCGTCGTCTATGGCTTCGATCTCCAACGGCAATCCCCGAAGCCCCGGCCGGATTGGTTCTCGCCCATCGAGTCGGATGGCGAGAAAACACCCGCGCCTGCGGTTTCACGATAGAACTCTGTCACGACAATGACCAAAAGAATGTCATGGCTTTGTTGCTTCGCTACTCCTAAGAACACAGGCTTCACGGGCACCCGTAGGGTGTGCAAATTCCGTTTTTGCACACACGGATCAGGCCAATGTGTGCCACAATCTTCTCATGACTGTTTTGGAAACACGAGTTGTCATTCCCGCGAAGGCGGGAATCCACTTTTTACGTCCTGGATCCCTGCCTTCGCAGGGATGACACGTCAGTTTGTTACTTTACGCAACAAGACCTGTTTAAGCTTTGACGCCATTGTAGTATCATAGGGCGATTGAATTCGATGATAAATAGAAAAGGGGGGCAGCCTCAAACGCAGCGCTCTCCTGAGCGAAGTCGAATGGATTGGGGATGGTTTCTTCCCCACCATCCCCAAAACCTGCGGTTTTGAGGCTGCCACCCTATTAAGAGCAGACGAACTTAAAATTCGTACCTAAAAAGGTTGTTGCATGACGAGTGACACACTAACTGAAATTTACGATTTGCTCTTCGAGGCTTTTGGTCCCCAACATTGGTGGCCCGGGGAAACACCCTTCGAGGTCGCCGTCGGGGCCATTCTGACTCAGAATACGAGTTGGACCAACGTTGAAAAAGCGATAACCAACCTCAAGTCCGCTTCTTCTCTAACGCCGGAAAAACTCCATCGTCTCGACGCTTCAGGGCTTACCGAACTTATCCGGCCGGCCGGGTACTATAATATCAAAGCAAAACGTCTTAAAAGTTTTATCGATTGGCTGTTCGACCAATACGACGGACAACTGGCTAACCTCGAATCCGTTGCGACCGACCGACTCAGGTCTGAGTTGCTGGAGGTCAAAGGGATCGGACGAGAAACCGCCGATTCGATTCTCCTCTATGCGTTAGGACGACCCGTTTTCGTGGTTGACACGTACACCGCCCGGATCATGACACGACATAACCTGATCGAGCCGGATGCGGATTACGAGCAGTTGCGAGACTTGTTCGAGTCGAATCTGCCGGAGGATGTTCCGCTTTACAACGAGTACCATGCCTTGCTCGTCAGAACCGGCAAGGATTTCTGCAAACCGAAAGCCAAATGCTCCGGCTGCCCCCTCGAACAACACCCTCACACCCTTGACATTGAACGCTTCTAAAAACTCGTACGAACTAATTCATACTGTCATCCCTGCGAAGGCAGGGATCCATAAATATAACGTCTTGAGTGGATTCCCGCTTCCGCGGGAATGACAGGTCGTGTTATCACCTTGCTATTGGATAATTGATGATTCTATTCGGCCGATAAATGTTTGGATAAAAAAGACGTTAATGAATCTCCTGGCCGGGTTGGGCGCCCGGGTCGGCGGTGAGCATGAAGATGTCTTTGCCGCCGGAGCCGGAGGCCAGGATCATCCCTTCGGACAGGCCGAATTTCATCTTCCGGGGCTTGAGATTCGCCAGGAAAACGACCATTTTGCCGTTAAGCTGCTCCGGCTGATACGCGGTGGCGATGCCGGCGAAAACGTTTTTTTCAATTCCACCGCCCACGTCCAGAACCAGATGGAGCAGCCGGTCGGCGCCTTCGACGGATTCCGCCTTGAGAACCTTCGCGATTCTCAGGTCGATCTTGGCGAAATCGTCAATCGTGCATTCGGGTTTGAACGGTTCGGCGGGACTTTCTGCCGGTTGGGCTACCTGACCTTCTTTACTTTCTTCTACCATAGCATTCACCTGTTTTTCATCTATTCTTTCGGCTAATCGCTCGAAGTGGTTAATTTTGTGATTCTCCAATACGGAGCCAATATCTGCAAAACTCAAGGGTTTAATACCGAGGAACTGTTCTACTTTCTCGGCGTATTTGGGCATAATCGGTTTGAGATAAATCGTCAGAATGCGAACGGCGTTAAGGGTTGCCGTTAGAACCGTTCGCGTTTTCTCCGGATCCGTTTTGATCGTGACCCAGGGTTGATTCTGTTCCACGTACCGGTTGGCCTCGTCGGCCAGGGCGACAATCGACCGAACGGCGGCGGCGTACCTGAGATTTTCGTAATCGTCGATAATGCCGTCTTTCGCCGCGACCAGCTTGTCGATCAATTCCCGGCCCTGAGCGTCCAATTGGCCGAGTTGAGCATCCAGTTGCTTCGTTAACATCGGGCCGGACCGCGAGGCCAGATTGGCAAATTTGCCGACCACGTCGGAGTTGATCTTGTTGATAAAATCCTCGAACTTCAAGTCGATGTCGTCGATGCTGTCGGTTAGCTTGCCGGCGTAGTAGTACCGCAGGGATTCGGGATCTAAATGTTTCAAGTAGGTGCTGGCGCGAATGAACGTCCCGCGCGACTTGCTCATCTTTTCGCCGTTGACGGTCAGGAAGCCGTGGATGAAGAGCTTCTCGGCGCTCTTGATCCCGGCGCCGATGAGCATGGCGGGCCAGAACAACGCGTGAAAATACATGATGTCTTTGCCGATGAAATGATACAGCTCATAGTCGCCGCTATCGCTCGGCGTCGAGCCGGTCCCCGGCCAGAGCTTATCGAAATCGAGATTATTTTTGTCGCAATAGTTCTTAGCCGAGGCCATATAGCCGATGGGGGCGTCCAGCCAGACATAAAAGTATTTATTTTCCTCTCCGGGTATTTTGAAACCGAAGTAGGGACCGTCGCGGGAAATATCCCAGTCTTTCAGGCCCGCCGTAAACCATTCGTCGAGCTTGTTGGCCACGGATTTTTGCGTGTGCCCTTTGGTAATAAGGTCTCGAAGCTGTTGTTCGTAGTCGGCGAGCTTAAAGAAATAATGCTCGGAGGTCTTTAGAGTCGGTGTGGCCCCACACGTGGCGCAATAGGGATTGATCAGATCGGACGGCCGGTAGGTCGTGCCGCAGACTTCACAGGAATCGCCGTACTGGTGCTCGGCTTTGCATTTCGGACAGACGCCGCGAACGAACCGGTCCGGCAGGGCCATCCGGCAGTTTTCGCAATAGGTCTGCTCCACGTCTCGTGTCACGATCGAGCCGGCCTCGTTTAAGCGGTTGAAAATCAACTCGCTGAAATGCTTGTTTTCGGGCGAATGGGTCGAGTAGTAATTATCGAATTCGATATGGAAGCCGTCGAAATCCGCTTTGTGCTCTTTTTGCATTCGCCCGATCAGCTCTTCCGGATCGATCCCGGCCTTACGAGCGCTGATCATAATGGGCGTGCCATGCGTATCGTCGGCGCAGAAATAAAGACATTCATTGCCGCACATTTTCTGGAAGCGCACCCAGATGTCCGTTTGAAGGTACTCCACTAAATGGCCTAAGTGGATCGGGCCGTTCGCATAGGGTAAAGCGGATGTCACGGCGATTTTACGTGCCATAATCTTTCCTTGATGATCAAAGCCACACGGTATGTTGCTATGGATTATCGTTTATTATTACTGTTATTTTTATTCATATTGTTGTTATTGTGGTTATTGTTATTATTACTACTATTCGAGGTATTCTCCTGTTTTTCTTCTTTTGCTGCGGATGGCGGAAGTATCTCGATTTCTTCAAGGCCAACGGCGCTACGTTCGCCCCCTTCGTATTCGACCATGACAAGCTGGGTCAGGATTTGCGTATCGACCACTTTGCCGATTCCCTGTTCGGTTTTGACTCTCGTGTTTTTCTTGGGTAATTGTTTCTTAAGGTCGGTATAGGTCATATCTTCATATCGAAGGCAGCACTTCAACCGGCCGCAATAGCCGGATATCTTGGCCGGATCGAGCGTTGCCTTTTGCATTTTGGCCATGCGCATGTTGACCGGCTTGAGGTTTTTAAGAAACCGCTGGCAGCAGCATTGTTGCCCGCAGCTTTCCACGTCGCCGAGGAGCTTCGCCTCGTCGCGCGAGCCGATCTGGCGCATCTCGATTCGCGTTTGGTACTCCTGGGCGATCCGCTTGACCAGTTCGCGAAAATCCACCCGTCCGTCCGACATGAAATAGAAGATGATACGTTCGCCGCCGAAGACGTGCTCGGCGTCCACGATCTTCATCGGCAAGTTCATTTCTTTGACGAAACGCTTGCAGCATTCCATCTCTTCCTTGGCAATTTTCCACAAATGTCGCTCTTCGCTGATATCGGCGGCCGTGGCGTAGCGGATAAACTTTCCGGTCTGGCCCTGGGCGAAGTCCGGATTGCTGTTTTCGAAATACTCGCTGATTTGCTCCTCTGTGAGTCGGAATTGGCCGCCCCGGTAGCAGGTAAGCCGGCCTACGAGATGGCCCAGTTCAAGACCTCGGCCGGTTTTAACAACGACCCGGGTATGCACTTTCGGGATGGTCCTCTCATGATGCTCGAAGAGTCCGAGCGAACCCATCCGCCCGTACCGAACGAGCATCAGCTTCTTGTTTCGGACCTGTTTGGGCTTTGTTTCTGTATTTTTCGTCATTCGTTTTACCTGGAATATAGATATTGTCTCATGCGACTTTATCGCAAAATGCTGATTGTATCAGAATTCGCAAGATTTAACAAGAATCGCTCGAAAATAAGCTTTTCATTGACATTGGACTCGATCCATTGCAGGGCCTCATAGCAATCAGAGATTTTTTCGGCCGCCTGCTCGGCGTCGAATCGGGTCGCCAGTTTTTCAATTTGTTTCATTTGGTCGAAATTAACGGCCTCTTTCGCCGGGATGATGTTGAGCTTCATCGCATCATGCAAGACCGATATCATCATCGTCACAACGGTCTGCAGAGCTTTTCGGTTAATGTCGGCTTTACTGGTCGTCTTTTCGAGTCCCACCCAAACGGCGGCGATTCTCTTGATTTCTACGAGCAGCGCTTCCGCCAGGTTCAGGGCGTCGGCGAACTCATAGCGGGCCAGCGACTCGACCAGCCAGGTTTTCGTCTTGTACAAATTGGCGTTGGCCAGTTCGAGCTCCACCCACTGACACGCCGCGCCTATGCTGCCTTGGGCAAGCCGGGCGAAGTATTGCGCTCGCTTTTTTTCAAGGCCTATGCTCTCCAGCTTTTTGATGATTCTTTCTTCCTCGATCGGGCCGAACCGGACGATCTGGCATCGCGACCGCGTCGTCGGCAGAAGTTTTTCCAGGCGGGTGCACAACAGAACGATGCAGCAATAGCTTGGCGGCTCTTCCAGCACCTTGAGCAGGCAATTCTGGGAATGGGCGTTGAGCTTTTCCGCTTCGCTGACGACGAAGACCTTTCTTTGTGAAAGCGTCGGCCGGCTCGACACTTTGGCGACGAGGAATTCCCGTATGACGTCAATCGGCAAATCGACGGGCGCCGCTTTGCCTTTGCCCTCTTCGGTGAATTCCCTCAATTCTTTATACACGTGATTGAAGTCCGGATTCGAGTCCGCCTCGAAGAGCCGGCACGATTCGCACGAGCCGCAACTGTCGGCCAAATTCTTTACAACGATAGGCTTTTTACACAAAAGCAATTTTGCCCATTCGTTCGCCGTTTTGTATTTACCGACGCCTTCCGGCCCGGCGAAGATATATGCATGCGCCCATCGGTCCGCCGCAAACGCACGCTGCAAAATATCAATCGCTTTATCCTGACAAAATATTTCTTTAAAAGACATAGCTAAATCAAGCCACAGATTTCACAGATTACACGGATTTAATTTTTATTGTAAAACCAACCGTTTAATTTGTACGGAGGGTCCGAAATTGATAATCAAACCGACTTCAAGCCCGGTTGCTTTTAAGTAATTCAACAATTGTGCCTCAAAAACACTTGCGTGTTTGTCAACAGCTTTGATTTCAATGATCACTTTCTTTTCAACCAAAAGATCGGCGGAATAATCTCCAACAACCTGGTTGTCATAATGGACCTGTATGCGCTTCTCAAATTCAACTTCATAGCCTCGTTTGCGTAGTTCAATATATAATGATTTATGATACACCTTCTCCAGAAAACCATAGCCAAGTGTATTATGGACAGTATGGGCCGCATTAATAATTTCGCTGGTCAGCTCTTTATACTTATATTCCAACATTTATTAAAATATTAATCTGAGAAATCTGAGAAATCTGTGGCTAAAAGATTCCTAACTGACTTTATTACATTTTTGTGAATGTTATGAATATCCTGAGTCGCATCGACGACTATAAAATTATCGCGCTTGTCGGCCAACTGCAAAAAACCTTCGCGAACCTTTTGGTGATAACCATCTCCCTTAGCTTCCATTCGGTCCAGTTCCCGACTCAACCGTTTTGAAGACGTCTTAATATCCACATCCAGAATAATGGTCAAGTCCGGCCATACTCTTTCGAGGCAATCCGTTGCGATTTTAATTACCCTGTCCATCCCGAAACCGCCCGCATAACCTTGATAAGCGCATGTGCTGGAGAGCCACCGGTCGAGAACGACACATTGATTCTCATGCAAAGCCGGGCCGATTCGCTCGTTCCAGAGTTGCGACCTGGCCGCCATGTAAAGCAATAGCTCCGTGCGTGTACTCATCGCCGAATGTTCGGGATTGAGCAGGATGTCTCTTATTTTCTCGCCGATGGCGGTGTCGCCGGGATCGCGAAACCGTCTGGTTGCTACGCCTTGCTCTTTTAACCACTGGACGAGAAGTCCCGCCTGCGTGCTCTTGCCGCAGCCGTCCGGGCCGTCGAGGACGATGAATTTGCCTTTTAATGAATTTTGGATTTCGGTCATTCGATTCTGTTTCGATAAAGAATTTCAAGCCTAAGATTTGCGCACAGGATAGCATAACGTATTTGACAAGACAACTCATTTCGCAGCGAGGGTATCCCGCTCTCGGATTACGGACTGGATGTTCGTGTCAAAGCTTCGTAGGTTTGCGGCATGCGGTGGCGTGGGCCGATGGATCGCCAGTGACCGACCCACCAAAGGGGTTCGCGCGTGTTCAAGTCGATTTCCGCCCAGAAGACGCCTTCCTTGCCCTTATTGGACGCCAGAATCCTGCCCATCGGGTCGATGACCAGGCTGTTGCCGTCATAGACGGAAGGGATCATATAGACGCCGTTATCGCGCGCCCGGACGCGAAACGTCGATTCGCCGTCCACCCGGCCGCCTTCGTCGGGCAGGGTATTGCCCCAGGTGGGTGCGAAGATCATCTCCGCCCCATGAAGGGCGAAGATCTCCGCCGTCTCGGGGAAGAACCAGTCGTAGCATATCTGGATCGCGACCTTACCGAAATCCGTCTCGAAAACGGGATATTCATGGCCCGGCCGGACGCCTTCTTTCCATTCCCCGCGAGGCAAATGAACCTTTCGATATTTCCCCGCCAGCCCGCCTTGTCGATCCAGCAGCACGGCGGTATTGTAAACCACATCTCCGACCTTTTCGGTCAATCCCGCTACAACCCAGATATGATTCCTCCTGGCCGCCTCGGCTAATACGTCGCTGAATGGTCCCGGAATCGGCTTGGCGCGATCATCGATTGTCGCTCGCGTGCCGATCGCCGTAACCACTTCGCCCAGACACACGATATCCAGCCCGAGTTTTCCCGCCGCGTCAATCTGATCGCACCAAAGCTTCAGATTCTTCTCCTGAGTGCTATTCCTCGGCCTAAGATACACTGTCCCGACCTTCACATTCCTTGGCTTCGGCATTGGCGTCTCTTGCATACTCACTTCTTTCCAAATCACCGACCCACCCCGCAGCCACTTCACTTCCAGCGTCACTCGCGCGGCGTTGGCTTCCTCCGGCGCAACGAGCACATCCTCGAACCTCGCCACGTTATCCTTCACAACCGGTCCCCGGACCAGCATCCCCGCCGGATGCAACCGTTTGTTGCCATTTTTCCACTCGATACGTACCGCCAACGATTGATATGGCATAGGAACATCCCGCAATTCACAAACCGCCTTAATCGCATACGCCTTCGATCCACGGATATTTTTTATCTCTTGAAATACTCCACCCACAGCATAGGGATCAATCCCATCAATCAAAAGCCCCCCCTCAGCATTCAACCGCACCCGACAAGCCGCCTTCTCCCATGCCGGCTTCCACACCGACCATCCGTCTGGCAGCTTCGCTGTCCCTTCCGCCTCAAACCTCGAATTCGATACAATCTCCTCCGCCTCAGCACTAAATGTCATAGTTGCAAAACAAATAACAACCACCAAACAAGGTAATATGCTCTTTCCCATTTTCAACTCCTTAACGCCTCGTCATTGCGAGCAACGCGAAGCAATCTCACCTTACACTTTTGCCTTTTCTCTTTTTACTTTTCCTTCAGTTCATCAATCAACCATTGCGTTTTCTCTATTTCCGGTCTCATGCCGATCTTCTTAAAAATCTCCAGTGCTTTCTTCCAGTACTCTCTGGCCTTTTCAACGTCATCGCGCGTTCGATAAATCAGTCCCAAATTGCCGTACTGATTTGCAATTCCCTTCAACCGCCCGAGTTTTTCGCTCATCTCTAGTGCTTTGTCATGCATCTGCTCAGCTTTGTCCAGATCGCCACGCGCCTGATAGATCAACCCCAAATTGTTGTACTCACTTGCCATACCCTCCAAACGTTCGAGCCTTCCCTCAAGCTCCAGCGATTTCTTATGCATCTGCTCAGCTTTTTCCAGGTCGCCGCGCGCCTGATAGATCAGCCCCAAATTGCCATACTGACTCGCCATACCCTCCAACCACCCGAGCTTTTCGTTCATCTCCAGTGCCTTGCCATGCATCTGCTCGGCCTTATCCAGGTCGCCGCGTGCTTGATAGACCAGCCCCAAATTGCCGTAATTACCCGCCATACCCACTAAACGTCCGAGCTTTTTGTTCATCTCCAGCGCCTTGTCATGCATCTGCTCGGCCTTGTCCAGGTCACCTCGCTCTTGATAGACCAGCCCAAGATTCGTGTAATCACTTGCCATGTCTTCTAAATGCTTGAATTCTTCGTGAATTTTCATCGACTTCCTATGCATCTGTTCGGCCTTGTCCAGATCGCCGCGCATTCGATAAATTAGTCCCAGATTGCTGTAATCATTTGCCATACACTCCGACCGCCCAAGTTTTTCCTCAATCTCCAGTGACTTTAAAATACTCTTCACAGCTTTTTCTGAGTCTCCAATGGTTTTGTAAATATAAGCAAGCTCACTAAGCCAGGTCAGGACGTGCTGTACGAGTTCAGGTTTTGGTGAATCGCCTGCATCTTCTATGCGTTGCTCGAGTTCGGCGATTCTGAAGCGTTTCTGGTCGGCGTCGAGCCTTCCGGCGGACATAATGTCACCTGCATAAACATCCAGCGTCCCGGCTGAAGCCGTCGCTCGTTCGGATACAAACTCGAAATGGTGACTTACCCATGACCAGAGATCGCGCGCGTGTATGGATAGCAGCGTTGCAGCATATTCAGGGATCCAGAAAACAACAGGGCATGGGAAATGAGTTTGCCACGCTTCTCTTGTCATATTTAGAATCTTCAGGACTTTGTGCTCTTTTCGATCCGAAGGCAGAATCTTTTCGATTTTGGTGATGAAGATGCCGGAACTATTTGTACCCGCTACACTTCTTTTTACCGAATCAAAGATATCCGTTACTTTCTCATCTATTTCAACTACGGTTATAGATGTAAATTTTTTTCTGATTTTAGAGATAAGATAACCGCGTAAGGCCGGGCTGTTACAGATCGCAATACTGAAAGAAAACGTTCCTTCCGACGCTGCGAGCATCCGGTGAAGGGCCGCTAATTCGGCGCTTTGCAAATTGGCCTGTTCGTTTGGTGTTGGGGTGTCACCGCGTGCGTCCATTTTTCAATTTCTTTGAGCCCGGCGGTGAAGGAAGCAATGGATTAATCTCGTACCATTCTCCACCATTTTCATACTGAAGTATTGCACGGCTGTCCAGAAGCTCCATATAGAGGTGGTCGTTGTCTTCGTTGCGTTTTAGCCTGTGATCTTTTTGAACCTGTTTGACGAGCTTCCAATGTTCCTCTCGAAGCTGCCGATCATAAGCATGACGAATTTTGCGTGTAACTTGTTCTACATGTGTTGCTTTAATCGGCAGACCCCCGTGTACAAGACACTCCCGGATGAGCGTCATGACTTCGCGGGGTTGACCGCCGCTGTATTCAATGATCTTGTCTTCGACTTCGACATTTTCAAAAATGTCCGTCTTGATACTGGCCTTTTGATATCGCTTTTTTATGAGCTCTTTAAATTTTTCGAAACCTTCCTCATACCTGTGCCCCTCTTTGTCACAAACCATGACCATGGGAATAACAGGCGGCGCGACATAGCCGTACAGGTGGGCAATATTTCGCTCTCTGCAGGAATAAGCTACGGATATCGGCATGGTATAAACCAAGTGACATCGGAACGCCGTAAGCTGAGTAAATCTATTTTCAAAAAGATATTCGGCAAGCGTACATCGACCGCTTTCGTGAGTTCTTGGGGATACTCTGTCCAGACCATCGACAATGATAGCCAAGCCGGCATAGCCTTTCTTTGATAATTTTAGTTCTGCTTCGCTAATCACATCGTTGGCTGCTTCGATCCAATTGGTTGTGTGGGGTTCGAGGAGCTTGCGGATTTCAACTCTCGTATCAGGACTGTCCTTAATCACCGCTGAGAACTTAGCCAGACCCGCATCCAGTTCAAGCGCAGTTAAATCGATGTCACGACGAAGGACGCTTTTAACCTCTTCCCATCTTTGTTTGAAATAACCCGGCTTCAGCTTAATTGAAAGTTTTTCACGGAGTTGTACTGCAGTCTGTCTAATAATGCCTATCAGTATATCGGGAAAATCTACATCATTCGGGTCCATGTCTTCGTTCATATCACATAAAACAGCAAAGAACTTCTCTGTGTTGCTTTGAAGCTTTTGTTGAAGTCTTCGCAATTCAGTGCTCTTTCCGCTTCCATGGTGGCCGGCGAGAAGTTGGCACGTTGGCGCTTCTGCGAGTCGAATATTTTGAGCGAGCCTATCTACAAGCCCGCTGCTTCCTCGGACAGGATCAAGATCGACATAAAGATCAGTCTGCTTTGCTGTCAGAGGGGCAGGGTTGAAAATTTGATAGATTCTTTTTAATTCATCCGGCATAAATTGCTCTCAGTTTAGTATTTACTCACTCCTTTGTATTATCGGCGATAAGTTCTGTCAATGTTTATCTCGATCTTTCGATGATCGAAGATTGCCACGTCCGCCTTTGGCGGACTCGCAATGACGATTTTAGACGATAGCGACAATGAACTAGCCCCATTTTCCGCAGGTCTGTTGGCGGTAAATCCAGGTGACATCTTGGTTTTCTAAACGCCATACCGATCGAGAGGTGTACT
>JAFGTG010000158.1 GCA_016934255.1 Sedimentisphaerales bacterium | reverse complement strand
GAATTACGTCAGGGAAAATAACAAGCATAATTCTTTAGCTTACCGGTCGGACGAGATTGAGATTCCCAAACCGGAAGGCCAGTTCCGAATCGTCTGCATGGGAGGGTCCACGACATACACGACGGAGGTGGAAGATTATCATTTATCTTACCCGAACCTTCTTGAAACAGAGTTGAAATCACGGGGTTACGATCATGTCCGGGTGATCAACGCCGGGGTAGGCTCCTGGACCAGTTATGAATCACTGATTAATTTCGAGCTGCGTATTCTGGACCTGGAGCCGGACATGATTATCGTCTATCATGCCGTGAACGACATTCTTACGAGGCTGGTTTGGCCGCCGGAAGCTTACAAGGGTGACAATTCCGGAGCTGCGGCGCCGGTCGCGATGACGATGCCAAGTATCCTGGAGTACAGTACGCTGTTGAGATACTTGATGATACGAGCAGATATCATCAAACCTCATTCCTCCATGGACAGACAGCTCGCCGCAAAGCCGGATTCGTCCTGGTCGTTAGAATTCTACGATCAAAAAGTGAAAGGGACGTACCCGGAGGCTATTTTCAAAACGGCGAGTGCCCAAAAAATGTTCGAGACGAATCAGCCTAAATATTTCAAGCGAAATATCGAACATATTGCTCTGATCGCGAATCATCGAGGCATCAAAACCGTGCTCGCGACGTTTGCCTACTCCCCCGAGTTTACAAATGTGCCGACGGTCGCGTCGGAGGAATTCAAGACGGCTTTTACTGAAATGAACGAAACATTGAAGTCGATTGCCTCAGAAATGGCCATCAATCTGTTCGATTTCGCTCGTGTTTTTCCCGTGGACAAGGGGCTATTCACGGATGGATTGCACGTTAACATTGAAGGTGTAAGGCTGAAAGCAAAGCTGTTTGCAGATTATCTTATTGAAAACAAGCTGGTTCCCAAGACACCATGAGGAATCACTCAGAACGAAAGATGAGTAGATCAAAAAGAATCTTTATTGTTTTTGGTATGAATTATAATCCGTTGAAGATGCTCTCTCAAGCGCGTAAACTCCCCAAAGGTTTTATCCGTTTGGGTCACGACGTCGAGACATTCAACTACGACAGGACTCTGCTCGAGCTGAGCCGCTTCAAGAGCAAGGCCTTGTCTGAGCGCCTTCACAAGTCGAAAGTTGACCAACTATTGGCCGATCAGATTCGAGCGTATGAGCCGGACATTATTTATATCTATTTTGCTCGGGCGCTGGATGCCGAGTCGGTGAAGCAAATGCGACAGGCCGCTCCGAATGCGGTGTATGTCGGTAACGATGGAGATCCCTGGCCCAAGCTTCAGAGGAACAGGATTGAAACCGCAAGGGAACTCGACATCCTGACGGCGACGAATGAGGGGCAGTGGCTGCAGGAGTATCGAGAGGCGGGCGTACCGCTATGCGCGTTTCTTCCCAATGCCTGCGATCCCGATATCGAACGTCGGTATGATGTGGATCCGAAGTGGAAAGCCGATATCCTGTGGATTGGAAAGCTCAGTCATCATGCCGATGCCAGCGAGACCTTTAGAGAAGACTTGGTCAAACGGCTTGCCCGGCGGAAAGACGCGGTACTGCACGGCTGCTGTGGAAGACCGAAAATTGGCGGTATGGACTGCGTCTATGCCATTAGCGGCGCTCGAATCGGCGTCAGTGTGAATGCCTATGGCCCCATAAAGTTTTGTCATTCGGATCGACTTATACGATTTCTGGCCGGCGGGACCTGTGTCTTCGCCAGGAGATTTACCGGGGCGGAATGCCTTTTTGCCGATGGCAAGCATCTGAGATATTTCGATGAGATCGATGAGTTTTTTGAACTGGCCGACTGGTACCTTCATCACGAGGCCGAACGAAAAGCGTTGGCCGATGCCGGTATGGAAAGAGCTCATAAGGAATTCAGTTGCCAGAGAATCGCACAGTACGTGCTGGACCTGGTCGAAAAGGGCACTTATGATGCGCCGTGGACTCAATCCTGACGAAGAGCTATTTTAGAAATCAACAGAAAATAATCGGAGATAAAAGCCGTTGGGAGATATTAATCAATTGACTTACATTCGGGATCGCGCGGATCAATTTTCGGGTCCGTTTCTTGAGGTTGGCTCCAAAGACTATGGCACAACCCAGGATTTGCGTTCGTTATTTACCGAAAAGGATCAATACATCGGTGTTGATATGGAGGAGGGTCCCGGCGTTGACGTCGTGGTGGACCTTACGGTTGATCTTGAGCAAATTGACGAACAACTCGGTCATACAAGGTTTGGAACGATCTTTTGCCTGAGCGTTTTGGAGCATTGCAATCAGCCGTTTAAAATGGCGGAGAATTTAATATCGCTGCTCAAACCGGACGGACGAATTTGCCTGTCCGTGCCTTTTGCCTGGCAGATTCACGGCTATCCGAATGACTATTGGCGGTTTACGCCTGAAGGCGTAAAAAAACTCTTTCCTATGATCGAATTTGACATGAAACAAAGCCTGGCCGCCACATCCAGGAAAAATGACTTTCACTCGCTTGACGATAATTTAGGTAAAATATCGTTCAGTTTTAGCAAACATCGGGCGAGGGGACATCTTCTGAGAGGTATTTCCGCAAAATTCTTAAAGACGTTGTCCCGTGCGGGAGTTCTTCGCTGGCTCGTGGGGTATCGCCACGTTTTTGCCCCGACGGGCGTTTTGATGATCGGTAAACGCAAAATGGACCCTCGCTCATCCTCATAAGCATCCCTGAAGAATTAAGTCTGTTAGGGAAGAAAAGGGAGAAGAGTGGGGAGGTCCCTGAGTTTGCGCTCGACAATTTCATGAATGATAATATCCGGTTGCTCCTGCTTCAGTAAGGGCTCGAGACGTTCGCTAAAGTCGATCGAAGTGAAAACACCCCGTGCGAAGGTCTCACCCAGGAGTTCCCGGAGTCCCCCTCGGACTGCAAACGAATCATGGAAGAGAATGAGCCGGTGCTTTGCATTCGTATTCTCCATGACCAACTGGTCTTCCGGAACAATGCTCTGCGTCCAGTCATACCCATCGGGCATGATGAACTGCTTGCATGTTACGGCGGGAGGCGTTTTGCGAATCCAATCCTCACAAGTATCTTCTAATTCCTTCCCCAATCCTAACATCATGCTCAAATCGTCCGCGGCGTTGGATTGGGTTAGAAGAAAATCTTCTGCTTGTAAAGGACGTAACTCCGGAAACCATTCGGTTAGCGTTTTACAGATTTCCTGATAGGCGATGAATGCGCCCCGATCGGTCCAGTGGGAATCCTTCATATGATACAACAATCCAGTCGGTTTGGCTTGTAGAAGAGGCGGTCGTAGATCAATGAGCTTAATGGTTGGATGGTTCTTAAAACGTTCTATGAGTTGATCCATTCGTGATCGACCCCTGCTTTTTTGGATATGATCAGGAAGAAATTCGGGGTAAATTGTGGCTTTGTTTGGGGCGATGATGAACAGATAGCGTATTCCTCGCTCCTGAAGCCATTTTTGACGTTGTTCTAAAACGCTCTCCCACAGGTCAAGCTCTTGCTCCGTGAAGGGATTCTGACCCAGAAAATCAGGAATAATTCCGGCCTTCGTCAAATACAGCCAGTCCTCCTTCCCAAAAAGCACTTTACCGAGCGAGCTACCTTTAAAAAGCCTGTACCGAATCCAGTTATGCCCTTGTATCAATCCATTCCTGAAACCAAAGTGATCCTTGTAGAAGGTCTCGTACTTTTCCGGTAAAGTTTTAATGGAATCTTGACCGATTGCAGGCAACTCCGCCAACAGCCGCTTTTCACCTAAATCCGTAGTCAGATCCCAGCGAAGAAAGCTCCCAATAAGCGGCAGACCAATTGCGCATATAAATGCGATTACTAAGACCTTATCGGTGAAACGATGCACAATTTTATTTTTTATCATCTGACCACCTAAAACCTGAAATAGATGAACGGATTATGCGTTCCGGCCGAGAGTAACATTGCACTGATAAGAAAGAGAGCCCCCAAACCCAAAATCACAAAGATGCAAAAATTGATCTCCACGGCGGTTTGAACGCCGCCTCGGAATCTTTTGAGCAGTTTTTCACGTAGCTCTGCAATAGCCGGTAGAATGGGCATAGAAAAGACAATACCGACAATCAAGGCAATTCGGACTTCGCGTGTGATGTACCAGTCTATATCCTGCACAGCACCGGTATTGTGTGCCAGTCCGAACATTGCAGCCAGAAATCCGAGTGCGTAAGGCAGTGTGTCGGACGCAAAAATGACCCAGCCGCAAAGAACGACAAGTAACGTGTATGCCTGGCGGAGCAACGGATGGAGACGAGACAGGAATCTTTCGAGCCAGATTCTCTCCATGATCAGGAAGAAGCCGTGATAGAGTCCCCATACAACAAAGGTCAAGCTTGCTCCATGCCACAAACCACACAGGAAAAAAACCACGATGAGATTCAAATACGTCCGTCTTGTCGAGACACGATTGCCTCCCAAAGGGATGTAGAGATAATCTCGAAACCATGTTGACAGTGAGATATGCCATCGTCGCCAGAATTCCTTGACGGATTTTGAGATATAGGGGTAGTTGAAGTTCTCTTTGAAATCAAAACCAAACATTCGCCCTAATCCAATCGCCATATCGGAGTAACCCGAAAAGTCGAAATAGATTTGAATGGCAAAGGCAATACCGCCGAGCCAGGCGACGCTGCAACTGAGTTTGTCCGTCGGGATTTTAAAAATGCTCTCCGCAATCGTCGAGACCGTGTTGGCAATAATGACTTTTTTGCCCAATCCCAAAATAAACCGACAGACCCCGGAAGCAAAGTATTGAATGGTTATCACACGAGCAACCAATTGATCTGCTATATCACGATAGCGAACGATGGGACCGGCGACCAATTGAGGAAACATCGTGACGTAACAGGCAAAATCAATAAGATTTCGAGTTGCCTGTGTTTGGCCTCGGTAAACATCAATGGTGTAACTCATGGACTGGAACGTATAAAAGCTGATTCCGAGCGGAAGTGTTATTCGCATCACATCGTTCATCGCCCACCCGGAGAGTCCCACGATTTCGACCAAGCGGTTGTAGCTTTCAACGCCAAAATTGAAATATTTGAATACACCAAGAAAGGCCAGGTTGGAACAAATTGATATGGTAAGCCCAAGTTTTTCCTGGAACAAACGAGGGGGCTCGGAGGACGTGGGATTCCCAGCTTGTCGTTTGGCCATTCCTCCGGAAATAATTAAACCGCACACGTAATCTATGAGGGTCGATGTTATGACAATCCAGACGAGAAATGTCTCGCCCCAGAAGTAGAACACCAGGCTTGCCAGTAGAAGAAAAAGATTGCTCAACTTTCGCCAAACGCGCTGGCCAAAACCAAGGGATACCGGTAAGAAGAGAAGGTGATACACGCCAAGGACAAATGGCAAGAACAAGAACAAGAATATTATCGAACTAAAGACCATTCTTTCCCAGTCGATTCCCCCCGCTTTTACAGGGGGATATTCATTGATTATAAATCCTTTTGGTGTCTCTCGATACCTGAGTTGAGACCACATCCGCCGGAATTATACCTTCTCGTATAGAATAGGTGAAGAATCAATCTTGGAACAAACAGATTACTGTAAGCTTAGGTAAAATATCGTTCAGTTGTAGCAGGCATCGAGCAATCATCTTCTACAAAGTATTTCCACAAATTTTTTAAAGACATTGTACAGCGTGGATGTCCTGATGACCGGCAGGCTCAATAAGGATTGAAAAACGTTAGCACCATAAGAAATTATAGATAGCCTAAAGCTTCCAGTTGTTCGTTAATCTCTTTTTCGTCATCAAAAGTAACCTGCCGTCCTTCTTCGGGTTTGGAAAGCGTGTTGATATATTGATCGAGTTCATCTCGATATTCTTTGTGTTTGATATCATCGTCAATGATATTGTTTAATTCGTATGGGTCGGTCTGCACGTTAAAGAATTCATCCCCCTTGGAATGATATTTCTTACAGTAAAGGCACATGTCATTATTCAATGCCTTGATATACTTATAATTATTATCACGAATGACTCTTTTTTGTTGAAGGAGTGTTTCTTCCGCAAAGATATATCTGCGGTTCCATTGCCCACCGTGTATTAGGCTCATCAGGCTTTTGCCGTCAAAATGAATGTCGATATCGTCAATGCCGGCCATTTCTATAATCGTTGGAACAAGATCAAAATGCTGAACAAGCTCATCATAGACAACGCCCCCGTTGATACTGGGGTGGGACATGATAAGAGGAACTTGTATCTGAGGGTCGTGCAGTCCATGATGATTAAAAAAGATATCATGCTCGTCGAGACTTTCTCCATGATTGGCCGTAACAATCACTAATGTGTCGTCTGTGATGTTCATTTCATCGAGAAATCGGTGCAATCTTCCGATGTTAGAATCGACGTATCGAATCGAGGCGTCATAATGGGCCATAATTTTTCCGATGGTCTTCGATGTTTTGCCGCGAACGGATTTCTCAATAATATGACCCGATTTCTTTCCTGATAACTCTTCAAGGATTGGAGAAAGTTTTCGATCAGGATAGTGATTTCTGCGAAGGAAGTCGTTAACGGTGGATTTGGGAGACGTGTAAGGAGTATGGGTATCCCAATAATGAACAAACAAGAAAAAGTTCTTTTTTCCCGCGTACTCCCGGATGTATTCAATGGCTAAGTCCGTCAAAGCCGTGGAATCGGTTGCGATCGGTCTTGACTTGCGCCCGAACAGACTCCGTTGAAGTGTTTTATCCTGAAATTGAACAAGTTTCCTGACGCATGCTCTGGCATAAGGAGGGAGCGAGTAATACCAATTACAACGGGAACGAATGAGAGAAAAGCTTTGCAAGCGTTTTTTTAAGTCCGAAGAAAACAATTTAAAGGCTTTGTTCTTGTGAACCTCTCCGCCGGAATCTGCTTTCTTGTTATTATAAATATGGTTCGGAACGCCTCCGCAATAATCGTATCCCCATTTGTGCCATTTGCCAAGCCAGTCGATTCCAATGGTGACATACCCGTTTTCATGCAGAATTTGCGGCAGGAACGTCAAGTTCGTCGTATAGCTTTTCTCGGTTTCTGTGACTTTGCTTCCATGATGACGGATACCATGGGACGCGGGGTATTTGCCGGTAAAAATTGTTGTGAAAGATGCATCCGTGGAATTTGACGTTGAGAAAGCATTGCTAAAGCGAATCCCTCGTTTGGCTATGGTATCGATGTGAGGCGACGTATCTTTATCATATCCGTAGCATCCGAGGTTGCTCGCTCTTAAAGCATCAGACACGAGAACGATGACATTCATGCAGCGACTCCGAGACTATGCGATGGAAGAATACATCATAAAACATACCATCTTTTCGAATAAAACAAAGCTTATAAGACTGAATCAGTTATTGTTTATTTCAACTCCGAAAAGGGATTTTTTAAGTTTCAAGGAAGTTACAGGCTTCTAATTTATTTGACGCTGGCGTCAATGGTGATATGCTGATGGATTGGAAATTTTCTGTTGTATGTGGGATACAGTAAGTTAAAGTTACAAATCTGATTGTTTTTGAGGGTTGACGACAATATCCCTTAATTATATAGTTGTACTGTCGCACTTTTGGTTATTGACGTAAGTTATTTTTTTTACAGAGCTTATATTGTTTTTCAAGAATAAATACTTGTGTTTGATTCGGCTGCAAAAAGCCGAAAAACATAATAAAAATGGCCATTGCAATCGAATTTGGCATTTTGCTCCATATTGTATTCAAAAGCGTACCTTCACTTTGGTTTGCGTTGTTCTGACGTAACCATTTTATTTACAAGATATTACGATCAATTTTGAAAGTGCGACAGTACAGATAGGAATGCGGTAATATTTAGGCGGTAAAACTACGCATTATTCAAAACGCACAAATCAGTAAGATGCAGTGGAACAAAGCACCGGATTTTTAGATCGTGCAGATAATTTAATCCTGCTTGAGCGTGCCGGTTTGGCTTATGAATTATCGCCATGTTCTTGAACTCATCGGTGCTTTAATGACAGTCAAATTCACCTGGAAATGAGACATGCAATATGAAATTTAAAAATGCTTTCATGCGTCGATTGGTCGTAAATAGTTTTATTAAGCTATACTATCACTCCAAGCCGAAAATATGGAATAATACGTTTTGGTTTGGCGTGCCGACAGGAAAATGCCCCCCGGACTTGTGGACCTATCAAGAGATCATTTTTAAAACAAAGCCCGATGTCATCATTGAATGTGGAACCGGTTCTGGGGGCAGCGCTCTTTTTCTGGCTCATCAATGTGATTTAATGCGTCGTGGCAGAGTTGTTTCCATTGATATTAAAGACCATCCGAACCGACCTGTTCATGAAAGAATCACCTACATCGCAGATTCATCTATTTCAGAGCAGACCTTCACGCAAATTAAGGAAAAAATAAAGAGTACTGACCAAGTGCTTGTAATCCTCGATTCGGATCATAGCAAAGATCATGTTCTTCAGGAACTAAATCACTATAGCGATTTAGTCACTAAAGGAAGTTATCTCATCGTTGAGGACACGATTATCGGTGGACATCCAGTGAAACGACATCGGAAACCTGGTCCTATGGAAGCCGTAAAAGAATTTTTGCAATCGAATCATGATTTTATCATAGACAAAAGTCGGGAAAAGTTTTATTTGACCTTCAACCGCAATGGTTATTTGAAGAAAGTAAAATAAGGGGGATATGAAAAGGCAACGATCATTATCATGCGATACCGGATGATCCAGTTATGCAATGCAAACACAACCTTTAATGAAAATAGATGTTAAGAAAGTATTGAGCAGTCCCGATCCAATTATCATTGAGTTGGGATGCGGCAAGACAAAACGCCAAGGCAGAATTACTATCGACAAAGTGGATCTGCCCGGGGTGGATATCGTAGCTGATATCGAGGAAGGTTTAGCTTTTCTGCCCGATCATTCAGCGGATGAAATTCATTGCCGGAGCGTTCTGGAGCATATAGAGAATTTCGAGAATTTGATGGCGGAAATGGTCCGAGTCCTCAAAACGAACGGTGTCGCCTATATTTTTGTGCCGCATTTCTCGAATCCTTTTTACTATTCGGATTACACGCACAAGCGGTTCTTCGGGCTCTACACGTTTTATTATTTTGTCAATTCTGAAGACCAGCCCCGCCGGAAGGTCCCGGATTACTATACACAAACAAGGATCAAAATCCTCTCCCTGCGTCTTGTTTTCAGATCGTCGTTCAAACTCATCAACCCCTTTAAGAAACTCTTCGGCTGGTTCATCAATCGGCATCCTCTCTTTCAGCAGTATTATGAAGAGAATCTATGCTATTTAATGCCATGTCATGGGATTGAGATCGTGTTCAAACCTGGATAAGGGTCAACAATAGCTCCTGTTATTGTTAGTCGTACAAACTTGTTACACGGGGAGATTCTTCGCTTCGCTCAGAATGACAAGCCCAGAAAACCTTAGTTTTGTTAGAGTGTTTAACAAGACTTTTGCAAAATTGGAGGTTGGGCATACTTTTGGAAAGAAAAAATCTGTTCTCTTGATTTTTTCTTTCTAAAATCCGAAGAACGCTGTAGAGGGTACACTATCTAACATCTTACGTGGTAATGCCTTATCTCAAGATTGTAGATTATTTTCAGAAAATCCTGAAATAGATTTTCTGAAATAATATATGCCCAACCTCCAATTTTGCAAAAGTCTTATTGTTTAAGTCAAACGGGTGTCTGTGTATAATGGAAGATGTTCGGTACGCACCCCGTCAATAATAGTGCTGGGCGAGCCAAAGGATGTCCTGGTTGCCGCTGGCGGCGGCCTCCGGGAGACCGGACGTGCGATTGAGGGCAAATCCCTTGTCGTCCAGGTAGTCCCTGAGGGCCTTGATGGTGGCCGGCTCTTTCCATTTGTGCACTTCCGCATGGCCGTCGGCGAAGGCAAAGGTATTTTTATCGCCATGCCAGAGAGCCACCGGGTCGATGAACGCGGAATCTTCAATGCGCCCGGTCGTCCATTTGTATCCGAACCACCACGAGCCGATATTGAAGGAGGCGTTCCTGGCCGCTTCCTCGACAAAGACATATTTGTCGGCGGGCCTTTTAATCTCAACGATTTTTTTGTAGGCGTAGCTGTCGTTCTCGAACTTGCCGTTCATGGGGTCGCTGACGGAATACGACTGATAGACGTTCATCGGAGGCGCATCCCTCGTCCAGCGTTTGTCGCCGGGGCAATGATAGACTTTCAGGGTCTTCAAATAGGGGTAAAGCGCGCCGGCCCGGATGCCCCGGTCGATATGCGCTTTGGTCGGGGGCGTGGAGAGGCAGGCTTGCATATATGCGGACGAATTGCTCGCTCCGCCAGGGAACGTCGTACCATCCTCGGCGAGCGGGGAACATAACCACTGCGTGCGGTCCGGGTAGGGCGACCCGGAATTGTGAATGTCGCGGACGTAGGGATAACCGCCGACCAGCTTGCTGTCATTGTCATCCGCATACATAACCCACGCAACGATCAGGTTTTGCTCGTTGCCGAGACAGACCGATCCGGTGGCATGTTTGCGGACCGCGTTGAGCGACGGGATCAGAATGGCCATCAGGATCGCGATAATGGAAATGACCACAAGCAATTCGATCAGAGTAAAACCTTTGCGTGTTTTCATCTTGCACTCCAACATCAGCTTAACTCGACGAGGCATCGAGTGACATTACGCATAGTTTACATCACTCTGCCCCCTTATGTCAATCCGATGGTTTGCTTTGGGCTCGTTCGGTCATTTCGCCAAGGCCGTCGAGGCACTTTTGCGACCAGGTTTCGAGAGTTTCCCGAACCTGTCGGAGTTCATCGGGCGTCATGAAACCCATCTGGGTAATCATCTGCTCCCGCTTGCTAACGTTCGGTTCGTTCAAATGCCAACAATGGACAATGCCGAGATGCACGCTTCCGACGTCGTTTGAGTCGTCATTGAGCAGGGCGACGATGCTGTCCGTATAGGCCGTCTCAACGGATACTTCTTCTGAGACTTCGCGCTGGACGGCGGTAAGATAATTATCGTACAAGTAGGCAAATAAGGGGCTATTGTCCGCATCGATGGGATTTATGTGGCCGCCGATGCCGATCGAGCGATTGCCGACTAAGCGGGTCTCGCCGGCCCGTTTTCCCCTGACATAACTGAGAACCTTGCCATCGTGAAGCATGATGACATACGGAATGATCTGTTTATAAGAAGGATCGAGTTCGGCCTGTGGTCTCGGCATGAAACGCGGGACGCCCTGGACAAAAATCTGACTCAAGTAGCGGTCAATATCAAAGGCCAAGCCTTGAAACATTCCCACCTCTTCGACGACTTTTCGCTCGATAACAAGTATTTGTTCTTCCTGGGGCATCCGATCGCTCCTGTAACGCTTCAATCGTGGGCATTAGTTTACTGCAGACGGGAAATCGTCTCCATCATACACGTTATGGGTGATATTATTGTCGTTAACGGCGCAATGGCAAGGAAAAAGAGTGAAGAGGATAAGAATGGCCGGGATAAGATCGACGCCGGAAATCCTTCCCATCCAATGGCTGGCTCAAATGTAGAAATCCTGACCCCGATATTGAGGAATATCCTTCTATCATTATTCTGAAGATTTCCGATAATAATTAAAGAATTGTGAGGTTCCGTTGCCGGTTTGTTGTGTTTTATTATGTACGTGTATGGAGGCCGGAAAACGTGGTGGAACCAAAGGTAACCGGCACGGAAGCCCACAAAGCTAAAATGCCCCTGCACTTCACTCACTTCTCCCTCTCCGCATTCAGGCAGGGGCTTTTATGTTCTCTCCGATCTTCGACTGGGAAAAATCCATAGACAGTCGTGCCGTAAATCAGTAAGTTACCTTCATGTTGCAAACGTGCTATTCATTGAAGCGATGCACATGAGGGTCGAAAACAATGACGGACGGTTTGTCAAACCATAGCGACTTAACCATTAAAAAGGCTCCTGTGGGCTTTGCCGCGCTGGCTCTGGTCGGTCCCTCCTTCGTCTGGGCGGCCGAGTATATCGGATCGGGCGAGGTCGTCATCGCGACGCGCACCGGGGCCATATTAGGTACGACGGTGCTCTGGGCGGTGGTGATCGGCGTATTCCTGAAGTTCTGGATCGGCGTGAGCGGGGCGCGCTATACCGTCTGCACGGGCGAGGGGATGATCGACATGTTCAGCCGGGCGCCCGGGCCGAAAAACTGGGCAGTCTGGATCGTGATGGTCGTGCAGATCGTCTGTGCGGTGCTTTCCATCGGGACGCTGGCGGCCTCGGCGGGGGCGTTCATTCACAGCCTTATCCCCCAGGTGGACATGAAGCTCTGCGGATGGTTCGCGGCGTTTTTCGCGGTGGCCGTGGCGTGGTCGGGTGCGTTCAGCGTACTCAAGATCGTCATGAGCTTGTTCGTGCTGATCATCGTGCTGGGGGCGTTCTATATTACTGCGCACGTGATGCCGGGTTTCGCGGAATTTCTCAAGGGCTTGACGTTCAGCGTTCCGGCTGTTCCGGAGTGGGCTTCCGGTATTGAGGGGGTCTCCAACAGTGCCTGGGAGGAGATATTACCGGTCCTGGGCTGGGGGGCGGGCGGTTTTGCCAGCCAGGTATGGTATTCGTACTGGGTGATCGGGGCCGGGTACGGCGCGACGGTCGGGCGGGGCTACGGCAAAGCCGCCGATATCGCGTCGCTCAAACGAATGAGCCGCGAGGCGGCCGACAGGATCAAGGGATGGTGTCACGTTCTGTATCTGGATTCCGGCCTGGCGATGGTGTTGGGAGTCGCTGTAACCGCGGCGTTTCTGATCTCCGGGGCGGGGATCCTCGGCACCGAGAAGATTGTACCAAGTAACGATGATATGGCAGAAACCCTTTCTCGTGTCTTTAGCACGCGATGGGATCAGGCGGGCGGCTTTATCTTTCGGCTGTGCGGCGCCGTGGCGATGGTTTCGACGATGGTCGGTCAATTAGCCGGTTGGCCGAGACTGTTGGCCGATTCGTGCCGGATTTGCATTCGCGGTTTCGATAAGCGATTTCCGTGGAAGACGCAATTCAGGGGATTTTTGGTGTTTTTCTTCCTCGCCAGTATGGTGGTCGTGTTCGTCTTGGGCGTCAAGCCGATATTCCTGTTAAAGCTTTCTTCGGTCCTCGAAGGCGTGCTGCTGACAGGCTTGCAGGCCGTTCTCGTGGCAGTGGGGCTTTTCGTGGTCATGCCGAAGATGCTCTCGAAAGAGGCGTATGAGGTCTTGCGGCCGAGCAAAATCTTCGCGGTCGGACTGATTGTCACAGCCTTATTTTTCGGCTATGTCTGCGTCGTGCATATTCCCGTGACCATCATGCAACTTTTCGGACGATGAAATAATGCGTAACAAATATGAGCCACGAAGACACAAAGGCACAAAGAAAAATAAATTACAATCGTAGTGTCTTCGTGTCTTGGTGGCTTAAAGAAAGGGAGGTTTGAACCTTGCTACATCCACTCATTATTTTAGCCATTGGCGTGGCGGTCGTCATCGGGATGATCGTCGTGCTGCGCATCAACGCCTTTTTGGCGCTCATCACGGCGGCGATCGTTGTCAGTTTGCTCGCCCCGGGTGACATGAGCGATAAGATTTCACGGGTGGCCGTCGAATTCGGTAAAACGGCGGGCAAGATCGGCGTCGTGATCGCCCTGGCCGCGGTCATCGGCCGATGCCTGATCGATAGCGGGGCGGCGGACCGAATCGTACGCATGTTTTTGGGACTGCTGGGTGAAAAACGCTGCGCCGTGTCCCTGATGTCCAGCGGTTTTGTGCTTTCGATTCCGGTGTTTTTCGATACGGTGTTTTACCTTTTGCTCCCGTTGGCGCGCTCCATGCACCGCCGAACGTCGAAGAGCTACCTGTTGTTGATCCTCGCGATGGGCGCCGGGGCGTCAATCACGCATTCTCTGGTCCCCCCGACGCCGGGCCCGCTGCTGATTGCCGCCGAACTCGGGATCGACCTGGGAATCATGATAAGTATCGGATTGCTCGTGGCGATTCCGACGGCGGTAGTAATAATGTTTTTCGTCGGCTGGCTGTCAAAGCGGATGGATATCCCGATGCGTCCCCTGGCCGGCGGCGTACCCGAGCCGGAGCCGCTTGACGACGATAAGCTGCCGGGCTTGTTTTGGTCGCTCATGCCGATTATCCTCCCGGTCATCTTGATATCCGCCAATACCGTCGCAAAGACCATAGCGGAGCGACCCGGCGCCGGTGCGGGAGTGCTACGGACGCTCGAAATCACCTCCGTAACGGGCAATGCGAATCTGGCGATGCTGCTCGCCGCGGCGGTGGCGATTATCCTGCTCTGGAAACAGCGCCGACCGAGCAAAGACGAATTAGCGAAAGTCATCGAAAGTTCGCTCATGAGCGGCGGCGTGATTATACTCATTACCAGCGCCGGCGGGGCGTTCGGCAAGATGCTCGAAGCCGCACAGATCGGCCCGGCTGTAACGAACATGGTCGTCGGCGATGCGGGGGGGCAAATCGGCGGGGTGAGCATGTTGTTTATTGCGTTCTTCGTGGCGTTCCTGATCAAGTTCGCCCAGGGTTCGAGCACGGTTTCGATGATCGCCACGTCAGGGATGCTCGCGCCCTTGATCGTCTCGAAAGAAATCCTGGGTTATCACCCGGTTTATATCGCCACGGCCATCGGCTTCGGCGCCCAATGCGGCAACTGGATGAACGACAGCGGCTTCTGGATCTTCGCCAAAATGAGCGGCCTGACCGAAGTCGAAACCTTGAAAACCTGGACCGTCACCGTCAGCACCCTCGCGGTAATCGGCTTTCTATTCTCCGTACTGTTCGCGAACATTCTGCCCTTAGTATAGTGTCGCGGGCGTCCCGCCCGCGCGTCATGTGGGCATCTTGCCCGCATGGGGAGCAAGATGTCTTCCGACTCTTTATGGAATAGCTTTATCCCTGAAAGCGGATCATCGTTCATCAAGATGCGGAGGATTTCTAATACCGACACCCCCCCACCCCAGACTTGACGACCTGGGGGGCTTGCCTTAGTAGCCTGCTTTCCGTCCTCAGCGGCAAATCATTGGTTTCGTTTGGCACCGGTGCCGCACGGAGGAGAAGCTCGTATTCCTTTTTCTCAAAAGCACTTAGCTCATTCTCGCTTCCCGCGAATTGGCTTTGTTTTGCGCATTTCGTGTCGCGGGCGTCTCGCCCGCGCGTTATGCGGGCATCTTGCCCGCGATAAGAAACCACCTCCGTCTCAATCGATTCGGACGTCTCCCGCTTTCTCGCCTGCTGGAGTTTCTTCAACTCGCCCATCGTCCTGAACAGGCTCGCCTCGAACCGCCGCTCCGCCGTAAGGCGTCCTGTGGAGTACATCGACAGCCGCTCCAGCACTCGATCCCCCTCGAAATCCCACTTGGCAATCAAACCCAGGGCCAGGTCGTCATAACATCGCTTCGTATTCTTCGACAGACGACAAGGCTGTCCGTTGATCAGCGACTTGCTCAGAATCGGCTTCGAGCGGTTGATCGCCGCCCTGATTTTCACGTCGATAACCTCATCCTGCATCTGCGCGGCGCGCCTGAGCCGCCACGTCAGACTGACGATCCGATTGGCGAGAATCACTTCCATCGCGCCGGCGGGAGATAATTCAGCGAACATTTCCTCCCGCAAAGCATCGAACTGAGCCTGATTTTCGCTGATAACGACGCTATCCCGCGCAAAAAGCCCGTGTTGGGTCGCGTTTTTCGCCACCGCCGCTTTGCCTTCAGCCGTTCGCGGTCCGGTTGATTTCTGCGCATTGCGCCGGTTGGCCTGAATTTGTGCTTGGGTCGCCATAACAATTTCGGTTCTTCCACAGAATTTGTGGGTAGCTAACAGAAGAAAGGTGTGTGTCAATTGTGCCGCGGCTTGTTCGATGCGGCAAGCCTTTG
>JAFGTG010000157.1 GCA_016934255.1 Sedimentisphaerales bacterium | reverse complement strand
GCGTCGATGGGATTGCAGATGCGAATCCGCTCATCCAGATACGCCTTCCCCGGATGGAGTGTTACCCGAACCGTCCATTGCGTTCGCAAGCTCTTCTCCAGATTATTGACCTGAATGTAGGACGAACCGTCCGGACTTTGTCCGAGGATCGCATCGACCGGGGATAGAATCGTGACTGTATGCACCTGAGGTCCGGCATTCCACTCCACGCCCCCGCTGATAAAAGCGCCGCGCATCGCGATCATCCCCGGCTTGATCACGTTATTGAGATGAAACGTCTCCTTTCCCTCGGTTTTATCGAAAACCGAATGCAGCCGGCCGCCCAGTTCGGGCAAACACGTCACCTTTAAATATTCGTTCTCAAGAAACAACGCCTTATACGTTCGATCCTTTTTCGTTCTGGACAGATGATCCTGCATGGTATAGGGATACACAATCGCCCCCTTGACCGTGGTTGAAAACTTGACGTCGGTCTCGAGCGCCCAAAACTTGGGATTGATATCCTCCTCCCATCCGTATGTGGGAATCGTTATCGTGCCCTCCCACGCGTGTGTTTTGGGATAACCCCGGCCTGGAGTAAATGCAGAAATCAAAATGCAAAATGCAAAATGCAAAATTAAAGAAGTCATCCGCCGAAGGCGGATTCCGCAATTTTGATTTTTTATTTTTGATCTTTTACTTTGCATGCGTTCACCTCACATAGCCCCGGTTACATAAATCTGTTCACACGTTATCCGTCAAAAGACGTCGTGTTTCCAGATTCTATAACCGAAGGTTCCGTGGGGACAAGGAAAAAACTATAACAGGCTTGAAAAAGGAGAATGGAGAATATGAAACGAAGGAGCGGAACGCGCCGAAATATTCCGGCTCATCCATCGTCCCTCGTCCTCTCGTCCATCGTTATTTAGCTCTGGCCCAGCCAATGAAGGACTCTCATCATGACTTCGTCTCGGTCCGCTTGCGAATCGATTCCCTCGAAGCCAAAACCGAAGTACACGAGCTTATAGGTTCCCGTATCGACCCGCAATGCCGCTTCACAACCCGGTTCATACGTGAAGACCGGCACCGCCGGAGAGATTGGCTCGATTTCGTCCGTGGAATATTGATTGTACGCTCCGTCGCCGCCCCAGATGGTGAGGATCAAGCCTCCTCCGATGGGATCGCGAGCCTGGCCGGTCAAGGTCTCCCCATAAGCCCAATTTACCCACTCGGCGTGGAGGTAGTTCTGATAAAAGTGATCCACCTGATACCCATAACTGGTCATATACGATCCGATATCCTGGCCCGTGATAAAAAGGCTTCCCCCCATGTCCAGATACGCCATGCAGGCATTCTTTTCCCATTCACTCATAGAGGACAAGGGAATGGACCAAATGACCGTATCGTACTCCACTAACGTTTCGACACTGATGGTCTCACGGGCGCCATTTTCCCAAATATCGCACGTACGTCCAATGTTGCTGAGCGCATCGGTGAAATATCTCTCATAGTCCGCCCCCTGGTCTCCGTCGATAAAGAGCACATCGGACGAAGGAACGAAAACAAACTGGGCACTGACATAGAGCCAGCCTTCTTTGCCATCGGCCGCGGCGGCCCTGACGAGATGATGGCCGCAATCCGTCGGTGTGAAGGTATGAGTCACCGAGGCTCCGGTCTGACATTCCTTTTTCACAATCGTATTGTGCCATGTATAGATCGACGTCATATCCACACCGGGAGAATCGCTGTTGGAAACAACATTAATTGTCCGGGACCGGTCTTCGGGCAAATTTCTATAGACTGGAACATCGTCATAGAGATATCCGTCCGGCTCCACGGCGACCAAATGGGGTTTTTGACAGCTCAGCCCCGGTTGCTGGGCAGGGATCGAAAGAACAGGATCGCCAAGTAAGACGAATCCGAAAAGTGTTTCTCTGTCCGAGGAGTCCTGAATCAGGGTGTCTTGAGCGTAGCGTCTCATCGCGGCATACGTCATATCGCCGATCCGCCCGGCCCCATTGTGGTAGCTCTCGAAGACATAATTACATATCTGCACCATATAGTAATGGTGGGTCAGTAACCGGCCTTCATCGTAGAACATGTCATAATTGGCATAGTTCAATCTCGCTCCGCCGATATAGGCGATCCCCCCGGCCTCAGACAGGACCGTCGCCTCACCAAACGAAGTCGGATAGGGAATGGTATCGAACTCGGGCTGATCCTCGAAGGCGGTCAAATCCGTATCGTAGGCGCCATTCATACAAGAAACGGAAACGACAACGGGCGTCTCCGAATTGAATATCGGAGACCGGCGCGTTTCAGGAACCACCACATCCGTCGAACTGATGGGATCGTCTCCGATCCATAAAATATGGCCGCTCCCGTGATCGACGTGGTAGAGCAATCCAGAATCTTCCGTTAGAAAAAGCGGCTTCACTTGACTCACATTATAGGTGCCCTGGGTAAAGTAATACTTGGCCAATTCCATCCCGTTGAAGGTATCTTTATTAATCGTATCGACCGAGCTCAGCTCGCCGTAGTACCACGACGTGCCAAAGGGTCTGCCGCCCATGACGGACGCGCGTTTGAACCAGTCCCAGGACAGATTCTCGTGCCATCGCTCGATCTTATCGACGATCGACGCCGCCTGGTCCACGTCGCTGACCGGCAGCCGACCGACCTTGTAATTGGCGACGTAGTCATAGTCGGGAGAGCTATAAAGAAAATCCGTCGGAATCCAGTCATGATAGGATTCATAATCGTACCATTCATACATGGCCATCTCATTAATATAGTAACTGGGAGGAACGAGCAAACCATCGCCGAACAAGGTAACATACGTCAGATTGGGGTGTTGCTCCCGATCCCGCAGGTACGCAATAATCTTCCTGGCCAATTCGTAATCATAGCCGACGATTTTATCTTTACCCGCCGCGTCATTGCTATAGCCGAGAAAGGATGGTTCCGGCGCGGGAACATAAGCTGTGGCAACGTCTTCCGTCGTGACAACGGACGTCGAGACATTTTCCCTGCTCTCATGGAAGTCTTTAAGTCGCTCCGCCGCCGACCTCAGCTCCGCCGGACAAATGATAACACATTCCGCCGTGTCCCCCGCACCGCGAATGTCAGGCGCCTCGAATTGGGATGCGGGGACCGTGTAATACACATTGATTTGGGCTTCCGTGATAAGAACGGCTTTGTTGTTCCGGGGGACATACTGGACAGGATATGCTCTGATATGAACATAAACGGCGTCATTATCCCCGCCGGCGTGATACGTCACTATTTCGCCGGGAAAATAATCGTCAGACGACCGTACCGAAGGAATGGATTCATATCGAGTACGAACGCGCTCCGGGACATCTTGCGGCCTCATCCAGACATGGGGCTCAGGTGCGTCGGCGAACCGAACGGCATCCAGAATCTCCCGATAGGAACCACTCACAACCTCCACGCCCAGTACGTTCGCATCTCTTTCGAGCTTAACCGAAAGCGTTTTTATCGGCAACCGGGGCCGGCCGGGATTCGCCAGAAACGGCAAATCGCCAATCATCAAACGATCGAATCCATCATTTCCCTTCGACAGGGTACAATCCGAAACGTCAATGCTGTAGGCCAACGATTTTGTATGAATACCTTCTAAATCCGTCGATCCGGCCATACGGACGCCCCGTTCCACATTGCCGGTTTTTGTTAAGGGTAGATCTGCAATACCCTTGGCCTCGGACAGTCGAAGAGTGCCAGCCGATGTACTCCCATAAACTAAGACAATCCAAACGAAACTCACGGAGATAAACGTGCAAATGTCACTTTTTCCTTCTCGCATAATATTCCCTTCTTCCACAGAGGTTAATGTTTTATGAACCGACTATGTCCCTTAAGCTCCACACGGCAGAATTTTCATATCCTTTATACTGTATAAATAGACGCGGGACGGATCGAAAAGTTACATATTTTTTCTTTTTTTGAACGCTTTATGTCACTCGACGAGCCGAGCGAGAACCTAAGCACTTATCTTCACGACACTTATATCCCGATCTCGGTCCGAAGCGATTGAAATGACCTCCCCCGTTTTATCCACCGCCACACTGTGGCCGCCGTAAACCCGGCCTTTCCACGGTCCGTGCGTAATTTCACCGACCAGGTTCGTCCCGACGACACAAGCCCCCGTCTGGCGTACTGCGTTTTTAACCACATTCTCGAGCACCTTGCCATGCCCGGGCCACTGGTCTTCCTCCGCGACGTATCCGTAGGGTACGATCAACAACTCTGGCTCAAGCGCCGCCATGCGTTGTAAGATGTGGTTTTCATGCGTATCAGCACATATTAATAAGCCGATCCTCCCGAATTCGGTCTCGACGACGTTTATATCTTCCCCGGGCGTATAAGGCGGCGTCATTAGTTCCGAAAGAAGATTAATCTTACGATGCTTAAGTAAGATGTTTCCAACTCTGTCAATCAGAATTGCTGAGTCATATAGACAACCGCCGTCTTTCTCCGCCAAACCGACACAAAGATAAATAGCATAATCCGCAGCCAGCTTGCACAACCGGTCCGAATCCGGTCCCGGAATCGGATACGCCCTTTTATGAGCGTCAGGATTGACCCAGCCGAGGATCGCCATTTCCGGCAGACAAGCCAAATCGGCCCCGGCTGCTTTCGCTTCGCGAACGGCGTTCTCAATCCGCACGAAATTGCCCCGCCGATCGCCATCCAGCGTAACGATCTGACATAACGCCACATTCATACTTTTCATCTGTGCCATAACCGCTTTTCTTCGATTCACCTGCTTTTTACCGCACGCCCTGTTTCGCTTTGCTCGGACACGGATGATTCCTCGTATGTGTCATCCGTTCCCCATTGGATGACAAACTCATACCACTGGGCTGCATTGTAGCGATTGTCATCCAGGAGGATTGAGAGCGTATAGTTATTTGCCTGCTGGGGCATCTCGGTGATAGAGACAGATCCCCTCCCGACAATTTTTGTCACTCTGATGTGATCTTGATTTTCCTCTAACGGAATGGATTGCTCGAAACGATAGGGTTTGGATACCATTGCCAGCCACTCGGGTTTCCACGCGGTTCCATTGATGTATGTCGGTTCATCATATTGAATTTTGTCGGCCCCGTTCCACCATTTGCCCGGCAGGTTGTAGCTATGGTGCTCATACCAAAGCGCGTTGCTGTTGATTTT
>JAFGTG010000156.1 GCA_016934255.1 Sedimentisphaerales bacterium | reverse complement strand
TACGCTGTACTGGAAGTTCAGCTATACCATACACTTGGAGATTTACCATTACCGAAAACAACCCACAAATTCTGTTGAGGAATCAATTTTATTTTGGTTCTTGCGTAGATGATATGGTATAAGTCTTTAAATTATATCAGGGAAATGGTAGATATCAGGAAGTAAACAGGGGCTCATGAGTACAAAAGATAAAATTGAATATTGGCTTGATATTGCCCAATATGATTTTGTCAGCGCCACTTAATATTCAAGCTCGTTATCCTGAAGACAGAGACCTTTTAATGAAATCTCTTACAAAAAATAAGAGCGAGGATTTATATAAAAGGACAAAGAGATTTTACACATGGATAAAAAAGTTGCTGAAATAGCCAGTCTTTACGCCCAGAAAGTCAAAGACATTTTGCCCGTTAGTATGGTGATATTATATGGTTCGCACGCTCGAGGTACGGCCCAAAAATACAGCGATATCGATATTGCCGTGGTTGTTGATCAACTACAAGGAGATTATCTTAAGATAAGCTCTGAATTATTTGCACTCGTACGTATAGTAAATAAACGCATAGAACCTGTGCTTTTGTGCCGCGAAAACGACAAGAGCGGTTTTTTGGAAAGTGTGATGAAGCACGGCAAGATTATATACAAATCACACAATTGACATTGTTTCATTATCGAGAAGTTCTCGAAGGTTTTTGCAAACGATTCCGATTTGATCCTCCGTCAAATGATTGTGGAAGGGCAGGGCGATGGTTCTTTGGCTGACGGATTCGGCGATCGGAAAATCTCCCGGTCGATAGCCGAATGGCTTCGCGATAAACGGTATTAAATGCACGGGAGGGAAATAATTGCTGACCTGAATATTGCGATTCATCATTTGCTGAAGAATTTGGTTGCGAAGCTCAGGCGCGAATTTATCCGTGAGGCGGACGACAAAAACAAACCAACTCATGTCGCAATGCTCTGGCTCCGCCGGGACAATCAGCCGCTCGTCGTCGGCTAATAGTTCCTGGTACCACTTTGCGACTCGTTTGCGTTTAGCCTTGATGTCATGAAGCCTCGATAATTGCACAATACCCAGGGCACAGTTGATATCACTGAGCCGAAAATTATAGCCAAGTCTTTCGTGCGCCAGCCAACTGCCTCCCCGGCCTCTTCCCTGATTTCGAAGCGATCGACATAACTGCGCCAAATCATCGGCGTCGGTCAGGATCATGCCGCCTTCGCCCGTGGTGATCTGCTTGTTGGGATAAAAAGCAAAAACGCTCATCGTACCGAACGTCCCGGCCTTCCTTCCGTTCAACGCCGAACCCAGGGCTTCACAACTATCTTCTATCACGGCCAGATCGTGTCGAGCGGCCATTTCGCAAACGTGATCGAGGCCGGTTGGATTGCCGAATATCTCAACCGGCAAGATGGCTTTGGTTCTTTCCGTTATTCTGGATTCGATTTGAGCCGGATCGATATTCAAACTGACTGGATCGATATCCACAAACACCGGTTTGGCCCCGACCATCATAATGGACGTGGCCGAGGAAATAAACGTAAACGGCGTCGTGATGACCTCGTCACCCTGTCCAATCCCCAACGCCGACAGACACATAAACAAACCGCTGGTTCCATTCGAGACGGCGATCGCGTGTTTTCGGCCGATGTACTTGCTGAAGGCCCTCTCGAAATCCTCCAATTTAGGTCCCAACGAAAGATCCGGACTACGCAATACGGCGCAAACCGCCTCAATTTCTCTATCCGTAATATCCGGCCGGGACAAATATATCTGCATATCGAAATCTCCTCATAGGATTATCAGGCAACCTTCTATGGAATTCTATCGACTCAAGCGTGCAAATCAAAACAATTCCGAGTCCCACTGAACCGACTTGATATATCCATTTTCGTATTCGTTTATGGGACCTCTCGTGTCGGAAAACAATGTTAATTTGCCGTTAAGGCCCAAAATCCAGGGGTTCTATTAAATCGTCTTCGTTGAACAACCGAAAATAAGGATGCATTAAAGGCACACTTGTGGGAATCGAGATATGGCGAAAGGCAAGAATGTACTGACGACGGGCGACGTGGCAAAAATTTGTCACGTGGCGCCGCGAACCGTTTCAAAGTGGTTTGACAAGGGCCAGCTCAAGGGCTATCGCATCCCCGGCAGTAAGGACCGACGCATACCCGTCAGCGAACTGATTCGCTTCATGAAAGTTCACAATATGCCGACGGAGGAGTTGGCGGTTGGGAAGATCCGCGTGCTCATCGCAGACAGCAACGACAAGACGGCCTGCGCTTTGGCGGAGATTCTCCGGAGCAGGGCCGACTATGATGTGCAAATCGTCGGGAGCACATTTGAGACCGGCGCCGTCGTTCAGGCGTTTTCTCCCCATGTCGTGCTTGTGAGTTTTTTGGCCGAGGACATCAATGCCGTCGGCATTTGCAAAGGGATTCGCGAGGACGAAGATTTGCGTACGATCAAGGTGATCGCTCTGGCCAATCAGCTTAGTGATTCGGAAGCGACGGCTTTACTCCAGAAAGGCTTCGATGGTTTCGTGCCGTACTCTGCCGATCCTCAAGAGGTGATTGCGAAGATCAAAGAAGCCACAGCCATCATATACTGACACGCCCCCGATGCCGAATGGGGATTTTCGTCGATTTGACAGGCTCGAAACACAAAATACCTGAGAGAAAATCGAAGCACGAAATCCTAAATCCGAAACAATTATAGAATATTTCAATTTCAAATGTTCCCAACAACTCTCATCATGTGGAGGGATGTTTGAGTCATTTGGATTTTGGTGCTTTGAATTTGTTTCGTATTTCGATTTTCGGATTTCGGATTTTCAACGTAGTTCCAACTCTTTTTATTCGAAACAGCGGAGGATCAATAGTCCTTATAGTGTCTCATCCATTCCGGCCAATCCTCTGACATAGCCGCTCCGGCCATCGTCCAGGGCCCGGCCGTATCGAAACTGGCATGCCACTTCAGCGTCCATAACTCCTTGAGCCCGACCTTCCGTGTCGTCCAATCCATGAACAGAACGTTGACGGCGCCGTCGTGCCGGTCGATACAGAAAATGCGCATTTCATCTCCCGACGTCCCAACGCCCGACCGCGGTTCACCATCGTACGATGGAGGGCTATCGGTGGGAAAGGGCTGTCCATCCGCACGCCAGGCCCCATCCGCCATCACCGGTGCGTTATTGAGACCTTTATGGTTAATGTTTCTATAGTAAAATTCGAGGCTCCGTCCGCCGCTGGTGTCGTCGCTATCATAAATCCATTCATTCAGAGAGTAGCTGCCGGCTCCGTCCTCGAGCGCCGAGAAACGCACCTCCGCCCCCTCGGATTGAGTTTTTGTCGCCATCGGGCAAAAGAGCAGCTTCTCCGTGTTCGAGTAATAATCCAGCAATTTCGACATCCAATTGGAACCGAGATAATCGGGAAATTGTCCGTTGTTTTCATCGGTGTACATCGCCCAAACGAGTCCCCATTCCTTGAGGTTGGCCTGACAAAGAATCGACTTAGCCTGTTTTTTGACCCGCTGGAGGGCCGGCATCAGAATCGCCATCAACAAGGCAATAATCGCGATCACAACCAGAAGCTCGATCAACGTGAAACCTTTAGATTTGTTCATGGCGCCACTCCCTTTATCTCTAAAATCGGAGACGAAGTAAAAAAGGCCGGCTTTTTAGGACCGGCCTTGATGAGTGCCTTGTTGTTTCTTAGTAGTCTTTGTAATTTCTCAGCCACACGGGCCAATCTTCGGGCACGGCGCCGCCGGCTTTGGTCCAGGCGCCATTCGTTGTATAGGCTCGGTGCCATTTCAACGTCCAAAGTTCCTTCAGACCGACACGCCGTGTGGACCAGTCCATAAAGAGCATCCCCACGGATCCACTATGACGGTCAATGCAAAAATGGTTCATCTCGCCGCTTGTACCCCGGTCGCCGATTCCAAAGGCATCCATTGTCTCCGCCGGCGAGTCGGTATCCCGCGGCCAGGCGTCGTGCCAGGTCCCATCTCCAAGCACCGGTACTGTATTGAGACTCACGACTTTACCGTTCGGAGTTCGAGTTCCAGGGGCTACGGCCGTCGTGTTATTGACATTTTTCCAAAACCATTCTTCTAATCGATCACCACGATCCCCGTGCATATAATTCGTCCAGGAATTGATATTGTAGCTGAAGACATACCGGGTTCCGCCCATGACACGATAGGCCGCCTTAAACGTCCCCCAATCGGCGCTGTTGAGCATTTCCCTCGTGGCCGTCGGGCATAAAAGCATTTCATAATTATTCTTATAGTAGGATCGCAAGGCATTCGGGTATAAATCAGCTTCTCCCGTACCCCAACCCTCGTTGAAATAGCCATCATAGTCGTCCGTGTACAGCTTGAAAATAAGGCCCCACTCTCGCAATCGGGCCTGGCACGAAATCGCCTGCGCCTGGCCTTTCACACGTTGCAGGGCCGGCATTAAAATCGCCATTAACAATGCGATAATCGCGATGACGACCAAAAGTTCGATCAAAGTAAACCCTCTTTTTCTGCTCATATTCCATTCTCCTTCAGATATCAGACACACTATCTCTTCAGACTACCACCTATACATTTAACCATTTTAACACATACGTAACACAAACTCAAGCGATAATTTACTGATTTTTATCCATGTAACTTCGTAATTATTTGTTGCTTTTCCGCAACATCCGCGCCATGAGCCGGATCAATTTCTCCGACTCGACCTCTTCTTCATGCCCATCGGCGAATGTGACGATGTATTTGCCGCCGGCCTTCGCCTGGTGCATCAGTATCGCATAATTATCCTTCGGATTGGCTGAATCGCCGTACCAAACGACTTTTTCTCCACGTTCGAGCAGGTGTTCGTATTTCGTTTTTACCGCCGAAATGTCTATTTTCCCGGCTTTTCCCCAGTATTTTACCAGGAGAACGCCATCCTGAAGGATGCCGCCCATCGGGGAATCTCGATCTCCAAAGAGGTTCAGCAGCAAAATCAGGGCAATCACAATCACCGCGGCGGCGACGGATCGACTCAATCTCAAGTCGATGATGATATTGACGGTATCCCAACTGATTTTATGCCGGCTAAGCCGGTGCGGGATGCGCTGCTTGATATGCTCACCGAGATCGGGCGGGACCGGTTCGGTCAATCGGGGACCTAATTCCCTCAGGAGTTGTTGGATTTGCTTTTCTTCCATAGCCTTTCTCTTTTCTTTCGTAAGGCCCGCAGATAACGACTTCAATAAGAGCCTGTATTATGTGACGCTTTTTCTGAGAGCCTTGAGGGCTCTGTTCAGCCTGCTCTTGAAGGTTCCCTGCCGGATGCCCGCCACCTGGGCCGCTTCGGCAATCGTCAATTGCTGCATATAATGAAGAACGACTGTCTGTTTTAGTCTTTCCGGCAGCCGGGCCACGGCGTAATTTAACTGTTCTAATTGTTCGTAATGCCCAAATTCGTCATCCCGGCCCGTGCTGATCTCCGGCGTATTAATATTTTCAATCCCGACCATTTCTTTATGCTTATGTCGGCGCCAATACAAATTCGAGACGTTGCTCGCAATGCGATAGAGCCAGCTATTCAATGCTTTCTCGTCTTTCAATTGTCCTATGTGATGCCAGGCATTGAAAAACACCTCCTGGGTCAGATCTTCGCTGCTCTGGCGATCGTGGCCGAGCCTCCGCATGTACAGATATATTTGCTGGTGATACTCATCGACCAGATCGGAAGCCGCATCGCGATCTCCAGCCCTAAGCCGTGCGACGAGCGCATGGCGTCTCTGTTCCAACTGCTCCCTGCTAACATCGAGAGCTCGCGCCTTATCTTCAAGATGCGTCATATCAGCGTTTTGTTCCGCTAATTTTACCTTTTCTTTCATTATTTTTATCCATGCCAGGCTACAAAACAGTTTACCTTGGATGCCGAGGGCCTGCAACCTCAAAACCTCACGTCGGATAGGCATCGCAACGATTTACTGGGTAGAAATTTAGAAAGAACACCTTAAAAATCCGCACCGAATGTCCACATTGTTCGTGAAAAAATATTGATGTCATATCGATTTTTGGGAATAATACATGTCCCTATGAAAACGCACATAAAGATATTGTTGATTGGAGTGGGATTTGCGCTGTCCGTTGGCAGTCTTGCGCCAATCGCCCCCCCGGCATGGTGCGCCGGACCGATCGAGGAAACGCCGGTTTCGCTGGGTGATAATCAGCCCCAAACCCCGACGGACCTCCCGGGGAAGATCGATCAAATCATCCGTAAATCGTTGGAGCAGAGAGTCCGATTTTCCATCCACATCATTGAAGCGGATTCCGGCAAAACGGTTTACGATCACGATGCCCGTGAACTGATGATCCCGGCGTCGAATATGAAAATCATCACCAGCGCAGCCGCATTGAACTATCTGGGGTCCGATTTCGTGTACAAAACAAAGGTCGGACTCTGCGGCGACACGCTGGTCGTCATCGGCAGCGGCGATCCGCTCCTGGGCGATGAAAGAAAGGATAGCTGGTACGGCCGGGAGCCGGGCTGGATATTCAAAGATATTTCGCACGCCCTGAAAACCGAGGGCATCGAAAAAATCGACAGCATCATTGTTGACAGCACGGTATTCGATAACGAGCGCGTCCATCCGAGCTGGCCGGCCAAGGATTTGAATAAGTGGTACGCCTGTGAGGTGAGCGGACTGAACTACAACGACAATTGCGTGAAAATCAGCGTCAAGAACGTCGAGGGTAAGATTGCCATTTTCGTCGATCCCCAAACCACGTTCGTATCCCTCATCAATAACGTCGAGTCGATATCGAAAGGCGACGGCGCCGTGGGAACGTACCGCAACCGCCATCCGAATACGCTGATCGTTTTCGGTAAATGCAGGGACGCCGCCGGACCGTTTGATGTGGCGATTGAAAGGCCCGCCGCCTTCTTCGGGTTTCTGCTATTCGAACACCTCGTGGCCACGGGAATCAACGCCCAGGGCCAGCTTGTGGAAAAAACGTTCGATGAAGAAAACGATTTCAACCCGCTGATCGAATTCACGACGTCGATGGCCGATTGCCTGAAGCGGTGCAATAAGAACAGCCTGGGACTCGCGGCTGAGGCGATGCTTAAAACGATCGCCGCTTATAACAATCCGGACGGCAAAAACGGCAGTTGGGAGAGAGGACGAGAATTGGTCGCGGATTACCTTATGGAATTGGGTATCGATAAAAGCCAGTTCTATCTGGATGACGGTAGCGGCTTGAGCCGGCAGAATGAGCTAACCGCCTATGCGATCACAACGGTTTTATCCAGCCTTTACAAAAGCGAGGACTGGCCGATTTACAGAGATTCGCTGTCCATGGGGGGAGTCGATGGAACGATAAGCGGCTACTTTAAAGAAGAACCATACAAAGGCAAAATTCGTGGTAAGACCGGTTATATCAACGGCGTCCGCTCATTGTCGGGCGTTTGCAGCACGGACCAGGGCGATTATATCTTCTCCATCCTCGTCAACAACGCCAACGGCCAAACCCGAACGGTTATCAACGAAATCGCCAAAACCATCATAGACCATGCGGCTCAGGAAGATTAAGCTCCGTCTTCTGTAAAGGATACACCCAACAATGAATATCCAGGAATCCCACCCCAGGCATGAGGTAAAGTCATGGATTCCAGCTTAATGGGTGAAGTCGATATTATGAGGATAGTTGATCAATCCAGTAGTCAGGTTCACGATGGAGGTGGGCAATAGCGAAAATGAGGACCAGATCATTCTCAAGAATATAAATGATTCCATACGGAAAACGACGGATGAGACATCTTCGGGTTTCTTGGTAGAATATTGGCCACGCGTGTGGAAACTGCTTGATACGATCTATTGCGAAAAAGACTTCCCATAAGAACTCATAGCCAAGACCGGGCCTTTCTCGATTGTAGTAGTTAACCGCGTCATCAAGCTCAAGTTTGGCAATCTGGAGGAACCGGACATTCATTTGGCTCTATATTCCGCGAGAATATCTTCTGCTGATATGGTTGAAATCATACCCGATTTATAGGCGCGAACTCTATCGCCGATTTCCTTTCGCCACGCTTTATCGATGGCATCGTCCGGCCGATCCAGGCTCGTGATGAGTCGATCAACAATGGTTGCCCTCTCGATCGGCGGTAACTCCAGAGCCTCTTTAAGCAGTTCTTCTAATTTCGGCTTCATACTTGTTCTCCTATACAACAATATACTGTTATTGATTTTAGCCGTTTATATTCTGCTTATCAAAGGAAAAGGCTATCCGGTCTCAATCACACACCAACAAATTTGTATAGGTTCCACTAAGACTACTTCATTACGATAACTGCGATTTCATGTATCCCGACTTGAGGTACGTGAAAAGTGGCCGTGCCGGCTTGTTCCTGAAAGTCCAGTTTTAGATCATTCTCTCGTTTCAGACTCACCAAAATTTCAGCTTTAATATGACGGTTATTAGACGTTTGCAGCACGGACCACGGCGATTATATCTTCTCCATCCTCGTCAACAACGCCAACGGCCAAACCCGAACGATCATCAACAACATCGCCAAAACCATCATAGACCATGGGGTACGGACCATTCCTGATTTTTGAAAAATCGATTGAAAAAGCGAGGAGGAACAAGTATAAACAAGTTGCCGAAGATGGGAACAAGACCGTGGACGGCAGACGTATCCAGTCGGCTTCATGAATGTCGACGGCAATGTGTATCTGTGAAGTTTCTAAGGAGGCTCCCGTCATGCGTTTCCATTTCCTGATCGTCGTGTGTCTGACGGCCGGAGTGCTGTCGGCGTATGAAAACCGTAGTCCCGGCGAACCGAACGACCCAACGAAACGGGTGAACTCACCACACGGAATCATCAACCGACTGGCGCTGGGGATTTTGACGTCGCGCATCGCCAACCAGGGCGGCTTTATGGGTGAGGATGATCCCATTACCGGCTATTCTCTGTTGCCTCTGGCGACCAATCCACTGCCGGCACGCACCCTCACGGGCGAGAGCGTACTGCGCTGCGGATTGTTTTACGAAGACGACGAACTGAGCGAGCATGGCATCGTCGGCCAAATACTCGAGATCGAGAATCTGCCGGGTTACGACCCCACGAAAAAGCTCCGCGCCGCCGTCGTCGAGGCCTTCGAGAACGCCCGCATCGCCATCGGCGACAAGACGCTGTCATTCACGGATTGGCTGATCGAGGCCGGCTTCACCGCCGACGAGCCGGAGTTATGGATGTCGCTCCGTCACTTCTACGATCCACTGACCGACCAGGGGCTTTCGGACGAGCACTATCTGCTGGCGGCGGCCATGTTCAAGGCCGGCGACCTGGTGCTCGAGCGCCCCAAAATGAACGCCCGCACGTGGGCGCTTACGGGCCCCGCGCAGCAGCTCTTCACCGAGAACGAGTGGTCGTGGGAAAAGGGCGTGAAAACCATGGAGACGGCCACGGCTTGCACCAGCAGTCCGGCCGAGCGTGATCGACTTTTTGTCTCGAGTTGGCGGGCTTTGGGGGAAACCATGCACTTGTTGGCGGACATGACGGTGCCGGCCCACGTTCGCAACGACGCGCACGCCTATAAGACGGCCGCGGGCAGCCTCGGACCGGACCCGTATGAGGTCTTTGCGACCGAGGCCCTCGTTGGTGAGATCATTGCCAACATCGTCGGTAGCCGGATCTCGCCGTATGCGGCCGTGCGGGATCAGGTTAGCGCCAAGCTCCGTCAGGACATGAACGCCTGTAAAACGCCGTCCGAGCTATTCAAGACCGTCGCCAGTTGGACCAACACGAACTTTTTCTCTAAGGATACGGTCAGCGGCACAGTGACCATCGACGGCAAGACGATCACCGTACATAACGCCAACGGAGTCCCGGATTTTCCGAATCCTAAGCTCGAGGACTGCCAACTGGACAGCCAGACCGTTGGCTTGGAACCGATGACGCTCTACACGCGCCAGATCGACTTCGGTACGCTCACGAACCACGACCTCCGACGGATCTATATGACGCGTCTGTCATGGGCGATCGACAACAGTTGGATGGGCTACTTCCGTGAAAAGGTTCAGTGTCGCGGTTGGGAGCCGGACGATGATGTGTGTCTTTCACAGGCGCAGGTCTTAATTCCACTGGCGGTTTACGCCAACACCTATCTGGTCGATTGGTATATCCCTCGCTTCCGTATTGTTCTGGACGATCTGAAAACCGATACCTGCCAACTCAGTGGGAGCGTTGTCCATATCCCGTACGGCCCCCATAAAAGCCTTGTTTACAATTTACCGGAAGGCCAGCAATGGGACCATTTGGCGCGTTTGGAGATCGACGGCACTATGATGCCCCGGAAGAGATACCGTATCAGCGTAAAAGACGGCTCGTTGAGCTGTGATTTCGCCCCATGTGCCGTGACGGTCCAGCCGACGACGGACATCCGAGTGTACTTGGATCTGGGGGGTATCTGGATACGCTCCGAGCCTTACGAGCCGCCTCCGCCAACCGGTTTCTGGGTACTCGAAGAAGAGCCGCGCATCGTCACCAAGCGCTATTACATGCCGGACACCAAATCCGACGACTTTAGCCTGGTCAGCACCTTCGAGGTCGAGGACGAGCACCGTCTGGCCGGTGGTTTCGAGCAGCACGGTACGTACTTCGTGGACCTCAATAACAAGAGCGCCTACAGCGTGTCAGTGTCAGGTGAAGTATCCTGGCAGCCGCTGCCGCGTATCATACCCGGTGGCAGCGTCTGGGAACTGCGTGTATCCGGCTACCAAAAGCAAGCGTTCCAGCCCGACACGGACGACGTGCGCGTCGTCTCGGGCGAGCGGACAACAGCGCATCAGGACTATAGCTCGAACACGGCTATGCAATCGTGGTTCTACTGCCAGAATTTCCAAGACTGGTGGGATCAGGGGCACAAAGGAACGCCCGTCGCCAACCGCCAGCGCAAACATGAGGCTCAAATCAATGGAAACTTCAACGATCGTGTCATCCTGGTCTTTCGGGACGTGCCTATGGATAAGCGAAACCAGATTCATCGCATGATGTACACGTATGGCGTCCATACCCCGGTCGGATCGCAGGAGGTGATATACCGCTACCTCTTCTACCCTTACCTGCCCAAGGAAAAAGCCAAAGAACTGGCGAAGGTCAAGAGTAGCTCTAACTACAAGGGGCTCTACGTCAAGCCGGAGGTGAAGTGAATCGCGTGGTTTTTCCGCAGTACACGTGGTCCATCCTTCCGGCTATTTGATCGTAACGACGGCGATTCCGTATGTTTCTACCTGAGGCACACTAAAAGTCACGATGCCAGTTTGCTCTTGAAAGTCCAATTCGAGATCATTCTTTCGCTCCGGGCTTACGAGCATTACAGCTTTGACATGACGACCATCAGGAAGGCGTAGCTTGACTGAGACATGTTTGACGGGACCATCGTCACGATAGTTCACTAAATGAACGAGGCGTCTGCCGGGCTGCTCGGTCAGTTCTGAACATAACCCGTGCTGAGCCTGGACCGATACGGAAAGCCTCTCACCGAAAATATGGCCAATCGCATCTATCATATCACCATTTTCATCGATGCGAATGACCTTGTCGTTCGGCAGGTTGTCCAGCGCTGGTTTTTCTCGCGGAAACATCCACTCATCGTGCGTTGCCACTGGACCGACGATACACAGCCGCCCGCCGGATTCAACGTATTGCTTGATTTGCTCTACCTGCGGATCGGACAGCGCCACACATCCCGCTAAAACCAGTACGGGATAACGGGCCAGATCGTTAAGATGATGATCGTATATGATCTGGAAGCACATCCGGTTTTCGATGAGGGCCTGTTCGGCGCGATAGGTCCGTTGAGCATACTTTGGATCGGCGAACACCTGGGATGGGAAGCTCCGAAGGACGGCCACGTCGGCTATGACGTTCGCTCCGCGCAGCAGGTCGCGGCGTTCGTGAAAGAAACGAATGAATGGAGCGAGCGCCTTGGAGACAGGCTCATTCGAGCCGGGCTTTGCGACGATCTTTCCGTACTCGAACCAGCAGATACACCCGAGGCAATCGCGGTTGAAAGCTATCATTTCGGCCATTTCAAGCGGACGCGTTGCATAGGCGAATGCGATATTATCAATCCTCCGGGCAACCTTATACGTTCGGATGCGTGAGTGCAGTTGACCGTTTGTGTAGGCGGGCGGTCTGCCTTCGTCCCAGAACGCCTCGCCGCCCTGAAGGAGACGGCCGTGATCGACAGGGGGGCGAATCCAATTGCCCGGACCGCCGGGATTGCACTCGATTAAAATATCCTTGCGAAGTGAGCGGGCGTATCGGTTCATGTCGTAATACGAGCCGGCGAGCGACCGGCAGCAAAACTCCAACCAGGCCCTTTGAAGTAAATCCTCCCTCGTGCCCGCTATCGGAGGCTGTACCGTACTCACGTCATCAACACCCATTTTCTTCAACTGATCGACGGTGTACGTAGCTTTGAGATAGTCTCGAAAATGTTCTATGGAATTTGCATCCCAGCCGGGACCGTATCCGTAGTTGTCGAAATGTAACAGGTCGGCTTGAATATCCTGGACGGCAAATCGAACAAGTTGCCGATAGAAAGCCTGGGCGTCCGGGTGGTTCCGGTTCCAGCGGTAGCGATACGTCGCCGAACCATACGTGAGCGGGCTGCCGTCCGAATTGAGCAAGACCCAATCTCGGGCCTGGGGTGTCTCTTTAAATAAGGGTTCCCATAAGAAAGCCCCGCTATAGTTGTAAACACCCACGCGCAAGCCGGCGTCCCGACAGAGCGAAGCAAATCGAACCGCATCGGCCATGCTCTGGCGTTCCGCCTCAAGCCCGGCGCCCTTATAGCAGTGCATCATGATGAAATTGACGCCGAGGGCCTTAAGCTCGGCGATCATCTCAGGGCTGTGTTCCCTTGTATAGGCGGCTCGCTGTTCCGCCGTCGGCGTGTAGCCGTCACTTCCGTCACGCCGAACGCGGAACAACAACGGTTCCCAACTACCCGCCATGACAATCCCGTCTCGTTGCAGCCAATCAGGACGCCGATCAAGCGGCAACGTCAATGACTCGGCATAAACCAGGCCGGCAAGACAAAATACGAATACGAAGACCGATCGAGCCAACCGGACCGGTTTCTCTTTGCATGATCTGTTCATGATCTTCCTCTCCGTTTATTTCTCGATTCCGACGCGGGCCATGATGCCTTTGTGGTAGTAATGCTTGATCTCCTTCATCTCCGTGACCACGTCGGCATAATCCAGCAGACTCGGGTGGGCATTTCGGCCCGTGATAACCATCTCCACGTCCGGCGGTTTGGATACGATCAAGTTGATCAGCCTGTCAATGGAGAACAAATGACATTGAATCGCCATATTAGCTTCATCGAGGACAATCATATCATAATCCTCCTCGGAGAGCGCTTGTTCTATTTCAGCAAGCCCATTTTCAGCCGCGTCGCGATCCTCCGAGCTGGAGTCGTCCCGGATGAATCGACCCCGACCGTATTGCCTGACCGTAATCTGATCGGAAAACATCTTCAGGGCGTCGATTTCACTGCTGGCCGACCCTTTGATAAACTGTGTAAAAAGCACCCGTAAACCCGCCCCGGCGGCCCGTATCGCGAGCCCGATGGCTGCGGTGGTCTTGCCCTTGCCGTCACCCGTATAGACATGGACGTACCCGGCACTTAATCGTTGACGTGTAAACTTTTGGAACTGGCTTTGCATGGTAGATCGATGATATCCTGTTTTACTTCGCTCTTATACTCGGGGTCGTACTTCCTTTTTATTCCTTCATAATTTCCACACGATCCCGTTCCTTCCGGACACCCTCCCAGCCGAATGCACTTCGGCCCGGCTTTGGCGAAAAGGGAAGGGCACACGTCCTTAACGAGTTTCAACATCTGCTCGGCGGCACTGCGTATTTCCCATTGGGCGCGGATGCACAATCGCTCCTCGAAAAAATGCAAAAGCTCCCTGGCATTCATCGTCATGAGGATTTTGGTTTCACAGGCATTCGGTAAGACATATCGGGCGTCCTCGTTGCTTTTTTCTCCTTTTTGACCGAGGGCATCCTGAAGTTTCGCGTAGCGTTCGGCAATCAGGTCCATCGTCTGCTCGAAATAAACGACGGCGTCGATGGACTCGCCGTCTATCTCAACCGTCTTGCCTTGTAAACGCGGAGGAACCACATAATGAAACTCGTTATGGTCAACGTATCGCTGACTGCGTTGGGAGTAGCTTGCCAGACGGTGTCTGACCAATTGATGGGTCATGGCACGGGAAACTCCCTCGATATAGAAGGTAAACACAACGTGCTCGATCGGGCTTTCGTGGCCCATTTGCATGAGTTTTTGCACGAATTGGCCGGAATCATTCGAGTTCATTTGGAAAACTTTTTGACTGTCGTGTGCGTAACATAGTTTTCCCGCGGACGCAATGAGTCCCTCCGCCTCATCCGTGACTCGAATCAATACGACCTTGGTTTTCACCGATCCCATATGGCATTTCCTTATACAATTACGGACAACAACCCGTAACGACATCCTTTTTTGTAATTGAACTTTTTCAAAATTGAAGTTAGGCATATATTATTTTCAGAAAATCGGTTTCATGATTTTCTGAAAATAATTGGCGATCAGATCATAACATCTTATCCAGAGAGGCATTACACATCAGTTTTAAAAAGAAAAAATCAAGAAACAAGATTTTTTCTTTCCAAAAGTATGCCTAACTTCAATTTTGAAAAACTCCTGTTAGTAATTA
>JAFGTG010000155.1 GCA_016934255.1 Sedimentisphaerales bacterium | reverse complement strand
TATACGCGAAAGCTGACGCGTGTGCAACAGCACACCTATTGACCGGACAAAATGCTTTTGATAAGCTGTACAACCGATGGTGATACTCTCTATAAACGAAAGGAACAGTCTCATGCGAAACGGCGTTGTATTCATATCTATGATCATTTTTCTTAACGGAGTTGCGAAAGCCGATATGACGTTGAAACCGGGCCCGGAAGTCATTCCGTGTTTTGACATCTATGAAATCGCTCTCGAATCGGATTCGCCGATGGAGGGCAATCCGTTTACGGATATCGACATCCGAGCCACCTTTACGCCCGAAGGCGGCTCGCCGATTGAAGTCGATGGCTTTTGCGACGACCAGGACGGACGATGTTTTCGCGTGCGATTTTGTCCGTCGCTCGTTGGAAAGAAATATACGTTCACGGTTACAACAAATATGACCGGTGACAAAGAATATACAGGCTCTGTTCACACCACCCAACCGAAAGGCATGGAACCGGTGATCGTTAATCCGGAAAGGCCCAGGCATTTTCAGTACGCTTTATCCGAAAAGCCTTTTTACCACATGGGTTTAACCGCCTATCATCTTCTGGATCCGTCCAACGACGATGAGCAAATCGAAGCCTTGCTCGATTATTGTGTTCAGTACGGCTTCAATAAGGTGCGTTTTCTATTGACGGGTTATCCGAGAGACAACGACGCGCGAAGGCGGGATGAGTACACATTCGAGGGCGATCCGTGGAAACTTCCGAATTACGGCGCTCCTCCCGGCGAGGTAAATCCCCTGCCGGCCTGGCTGGGCAAGCCCCATCACTACGACTTCACACGATTCAACGTGGCCCATTGGCAAAAAGCGGACCGGGCGGTACGGGCCATGAGAGATCGCGGCATTGTCGCGACGTGTATCGTAACTATCGAAAAACAAAATTTGCCAAAGGAATACGGCGTTCTCACCGAGCATGAGAAGCGGCTTTATCACTACGCCGTCGCCCGTCTGGCGGCTTTTTCAAACGTCTGGTGGGACTTAGGCAACGAGCATAACGAGTTTCGCAAGCCGGACTGGGCGCCGAAGATGGGCGACCTGATGAAGAACTGGGACCCCTACGACCGGCCGCGTTCGGCGCATGCACACGAGGACTGGCTTTACGACGATCAATCCTGGGCCGGCTTCATTATCACGCAACAGTACGGAAACTGTTCCGAGGTTAATCAGTGGGCGTTGAAATACCGGCACATCGCCAAGCCTTATATCAATGAAGAGTACGGCTATGAAGGCGTGCTCGATGAGCCGAAGCACGGCCTCAACGCCGATTGGGTCAGAAAATGCCATTGGTCCATCGCCCTGGCCGGCGGATACGCCACTTATGGAGACTGGTCCGCCGAAAGTCCTTTCTATACCGGTCATGTCGGTAAGGGCAAGGCCCCCGAACAATTGCATTATTTACGTCAGACCTTCGAATCTCTCCCGTACTCACAGATGACGCCACACAATGAGCTTGTCGGAAAGAACGCCTTTTGCCTGGCTAAAGAAGGGGAGATTTACCTTGTCTATATACCGGACGGCCAAGAGACCGTCCTACATGCCCATCCGGCCAAGCAGGGCTACAAGGTTACGTGGATTAATCCTCGTACCGACCGACAGATCAATCCTCGAAAAGACATGAACGAGACAATCACTTTGCGTCCCCCTTCAATGGATGACTGGGCAGTCATCATCAAAAGCAATTAATAGAGACATGACGATGAACAAAAAACTGTTATTCATTCTGACCGTTATTCTTGCAAGCTCCATTTATAACAATTCGAACGCCGGCTTCGAACGGATTAAGTACAATCATTCAGGCCTGATGGTAGATTTGGGTGTCGGCCTCTGGGCGTGGCCCTTGCCGATGGACTACGACGGCGACGGCGATTATGACCTTGTCGTTACATGTCCTGATAAACCGTACAACGGGACATATTTTTTTGAGAATACGGAAGGCGACGTGAAAATGCCGGTCTTCAAACCCGCCGTTCGGATCGGCCCGGGCCATCGAAATATCCGGCCCAGCTATATTGACGGTAAGGCTCGTGTATTAATACCGGGCAAAGAAATTATCGATTTCCACGATCGCGACACGGAATTCAACAAAAGTCGGACCGTTTATCCTTCCACGAATGTTCACGGCACGAAAGGGCGCATCCGGGCCAATCAATGGCATTATTGTGATTACGACGGGGACGGCGTTTTAGACCTCATCGTCGGCGTCGGCGACTGGAATGACTATGGCTGGGACAATGCCTTCGACGATCAGGGAAACTGGACGCGAGGTCCATTGCACGGATACGTCTATTGGATTCGCAACGCCGGGACGGGTGAGACGCCGCACTATGAAAAGGCGGAAAAGGTTCAAGCCGGAGGAAAGCCCGTGGACGTGTACGGGATGCCTTCTCCCAATTTTGCCGATTTCGACGGCGACGGCGACCTGGATCTTATCTGCGGCGAGTTCGTCGATTCATTTACCTGGTTTGAAAATGTCGGGACTCGGACGCATCCCAAGTACGCAGCAGGTCGTCCGTTAACTTACCTGGGTGAGCCGCTCCGGATGGATTTGTGTATGATTGTACCGGTCGCGCTCGATTGGGATAAAGACGGCGACGTCGATCTGATCGTAGGCCAGGAGGATGGACGCGTGGCTCTGGTAGAAAACACAGGGGAAGGCGTGGATGGGTTGCCCGGATTTCTGGCTCCGAAATTCTTTCGGCAGGTGGCGGACGACGTCAAGTTCGGCGTGCTCGTCACGCCGGATAGCGCGGACTGGGACGGCGACGGCGACGAAGACCTGATCTGTGGCAACAGCGCCGGATACATCGGATTTATCGAGAATCTCGACGGGGGGAATCCGCCTAAATGGGCCGCCCCGGTATGTCTTGATGCCGAGGGCAAAGTGATCCGCATCATGGCCGGTCCCAATGGCTCGATCCAGGGCCCTTGCGAGGCAAAATGGGGCTATACAACGTTGAATGTGGCGGACTGGGACCATGACGGCCTGTCGGATATCATCGTTAACTCAATCTGGGGAAAGGTGGTCTGGTATCGAAATGTCGGGACGAAACGACAACCCAGGCTTGCTGCCCAACAGCCGATAGAGGTCGAGTGGGTTGGCCAACCTCCCAAACCGGCCTGGAACTGGTGGCAGCCGGAAGGCAACAATCTCGCCACGCAATGGCGAACCACGCCGGTGGTGATGGATTACGATCGCGACGGCCTCAACGACTTGGTTATGCTGGATCATGAGGGTTATTTAGCGCTATTTCAGCGAACGAAAAGAGACGGAAAATTGCTTCTATTGCCGGGTAAACGGCTATTTTTCAGCGAAAATAGCTCAGTATTCGATTCGATGCAACGCTCGAAGGGTAAGACCGATGGCATACTTAGAATGAATGACGGCATCGCCGGCAAAAGCGGAAGGCGGAAGTTCTGTTTTGTGGATTGGGATCGTGACGGTCGGCTGGACCTGCCCGTGAACAGTCAGAACATTAATTTCCTTCGGAACGTCTCGATAGACGAGACCCAGTGCGTTTTCAGAGATGAAGGGATGGTTGACGGTCGTATCCTGGCCGGTCATACGACCAGTCCCGCTGTCGTCGATTGGAATCGTGACGGTGTGCCCGATTTGCTCGCGGGCGCCGAGGACGGATTTTTCTACTATTTAAAGAATCCTCATTCCAAGTGAGTGGGGCAAGGTGAGTTCGAGCGTGAAACCGAAAAAAACGCACAATCGTTAAAATCGGCCGTTCGTTATCGGTTAATCTTCATCATCATATAAATTTTCTTCGTCAAATGCTTCCTCCGGTGCATCCTCATCGAATTCGGAGGCATCAAGCGCCACATCCGTTAAGTCATCGATAAACTCTAAATCGGCATCCTGATCATCAAAATCATCAAATATTTCGCGTTCTTCGTCCCACATGATCAATCCCAATGCGAATGTGTGCGGGAGCAAAATCAATCATTTGTTCTCGCGGGTAACTGTTTATTTGTCAAGTGCATAGGAACCTTTCCCGTGCTTTTCGGACGCACTATACGCCTTTACAACGCAAAGGTTCGCAAAATTCTCCCCTTTTTATATAAAAATAGAACTTTTTTATATACTGAAAGTTTCTGTGGTATGACAAATCCGCGATTTTCCTTCCAAAAGCGAACAAAACTTGCATTATCACGAGTGAGAGAATAGCATAAGATGATGGGCCATCGAGTTTTATGAGAGGTTGAACCATGAAGTCAATAAACGCAAACAAATCGAATCAGCCATGGCGCCAAACCTTGTTCGAGGTCATTTTTGAAGCCAATACTTCAGCCGGTAAATGGTTTGATATCATATTGATTATCTGTATTTTGCTCAGTGTGATAACGGTTATGCTCGATAGCGTCGCCGGCGTTCGAGCAGACTATGGAAACTTTCTCTATGCCATTGAATGGTTTTTTACGATCCTTTTCACGATCGAATACGTCCTCCGGCTGCTGTGCATCGGCCGGCCGGCTCGATACGCCGTCAGTTTCTTCGGCGTCGTCGATCTGCTGGCGATTCTCCCGACGTACCTGAGCTTGCTGTTCTTTGGAAGCAGCTACCTGCTGGTGGTCCGGATGTTGCGCGTATTGCGCATCTTCAGAGTCCTGAAGCTCGGCCACCACACCAGGGAAGCCGCCGTCCTGACGAACGCCCTTTATGCGAGCCGGCGAAAGATTCTCGTCTTCCTTTTCGCGGTTTTGATCTTAGTCGTCATTATCGGATCGTTGATGTACGTCATTGAAGAAGCGGATAATGGTTTTACGAGCATACCGCGAAGCGTGTATTGGGCCATCGTAACGCTCACGACGGTCGGCTACGGCGACATCTCGCCCCAGAGCAGCCTGGGGCAATGCCTGGCCGCGATGGTGATGATCCTGGGCTATTCCATCATCGCGGTTCCGACCGGTATCGTAACGGTGGAACTATCGCGCGCCCATGCGGATAGATCGAATCCCCAGGTCTGTCCGAACTGCAGCGCCGAAGGCCACGACCGGGACGCCCAATTTTGTAAATATTGCGGAACGAAATTGTAATATGGTAAACCTTCTTCGAGAAGCCAAAGCAGATGAAGAAAAAACATCCGGATCTCTACGACGAACTGCAAGATTACTACAAGCTCGACCCGGTCGAGTGGCTATAGTAGGGCGGCCGAATTCCTTTATAGCCTATGAAGTTTTTATTTAGGCGCTCTAACAGAACCTCTCCCTTGTCACTCTGAGCGCAGCGAAGAGTCTCAATTTAGCCGCAATGACTGAGATTCTTCGCTGCGCTCCTAAGAAAATGGTTTGTGGGAACTGTCATTTCGACTGGAGGTCCACTGGAAGTGGGCCGGAATGGAGAAATCCGGTTACGTCGG
>JAFGTG010000015.1 GCA_016934255.1 Sedimentisphaerales bacterium | reverse complement strand
GAAGGCCCGATTTGTAATGGTGTATTGAGGATTACGAGTTCAAACAGCGCCTGGGAAAACGATCGGAATTCAGGCCCGTTCTTGTACAAGATGATCGAAGGCGATTTTATGGCCCAGGTGGAAATTACCGGATACGACCACTGGTACCACAACATGGGCGGCTTGATGGCGCGCCAGCCGAATCCGGACGGAGCCGGTGCAAATGAGAACTGGACACAGGTATGTATCTTCCCGCTTTGGAGCGCAGGTAATCGGACGAACGACACGACGATGGGCGTTACCTCCTGGATTGGCGTTAAAGGGTATCCCTGCGATCCATATCTTCGTCTTATGCGAAAGGGTAACACCTTTTTCTACTATACCAGCACTGACGGTGAAACGTGGACGTCTCTACCGGGCCTGGAAGAGGGTGTTGTTCGTGATGACCTGCCCGCAGAGCTGGAGGTCGGCATCTTCCAGTCCAACTTTACCGGAGACTGGCAAGCCACAATGGACTTTGATCATTTTAGCATCGAGACCGTACCTGAACCGGAACCGTAGATCCTCTTTGCCAAAAGTATCGAAGACTACGAAGGAAGACATTAGATAGTGTAACTTGCCATACAAAAAGATTCGTGAAATATAGTTACCCGTTAAAGTGTACAACTTCATTAGAGAAAGATATACTTTGTGGGGAGCCTATATCGATTTAAGCGATATGGGCCCCTCACAATCATAGTGCGTTCGGCTGAAGTTGTTAAAATACCAACAATTTGCATTTAAAAGTGTTTTTTTTAAACTTCTCATAAAAAGGGCTGGGGCATGACCATGTGTAAACGACAGGGATTCACATTAATTGAGTTATTGGTAGTGATTGCCATTATTGCGATATTATTGGCGATCCTGATGCCGGCGCTTCAGAAAGTCAAAGAGCAGGGCAAGAAAATCGTCTGCTCCAATAACCTAAAACAAATCAGCATTAGCTTCAACATGTACGGCTCGGAAAACGACAACAAGCTGCCGCTCAACCAGGGAGGATACTGGTTGTGGGATATCGCTTACAGCACGACCGACTACATTATGAACACCGGCGGCGATAAGCGCACGTTTTATTGCCCCGCCGACCCGACGAAAAAACCGGAAATGGCCATCTTCTGGCAGTACGGCCAGAATCCCGACATCGGAGACGATTCGGACTGGGTCGTGGAACCCAAAACCGGGCGTGGCAGTCTCTATCGGGTCACCAGCTATTTCTGGATGATGGACACTGTACAGGGAAGACCAGAACCGCCCGAGGGAGAACCCACAAAGCAATGGGTAAAGACGCTGACCTGCAAGCAACCGGCAGCAACCGATCTGATTACGGATGCGACTCTCAGCACGGGTCCCGACGAAGAGACGGCGAGTTTCACAGAGGTCGCCGGAGGGTTATGGAGCCGTTGGCGAATCTACGACCGCACGAACCACATCGGCCGCGGCGGCAAACCCGTCGGCACCAATGTCCTTTATGTCGATGGACATCTCGAATGGCGACCCTTTCATGATATGATCGTCCGCTATACAGTGCCCCCATATCATTGGTGGTAATACGGAAAACATACTCATCCCCGGAGTCTATTTTGCTCACAATCCAAAGACTCAATCTCCTGAACCGCTCGTGATGGTATATACATTCGGCGTCGTGAAGCAAGGAATGTATGCATAGTCCCCGACATCCACGATGTCCAGACGCGCTGGCTCATCCACTTGCAAAATACCATGTTGCCATTGTCCAATCTGTGCGTCCAAGGAGCCTTTGAACTGAAATGGGAGGGACATCGTCCGGCTAAATGGAAAATCCTTTTTTCCCCCTGTCTGGATGAAAGGTGGCGCTCCAGGCCGAAGAGTTTTGTCGTAAGCCGATGGCTCGAATTTGCTATGCTTGGATTCTGTAGAGAGCTGTCTAACGACGGGTATTAAGGGTTCCGGCCGGTCCTCCGGAGGACCTTTATCATCTGAGGCGGTCATCACCTATGGTACTTGGTATCGTATTGGTCTCGAAGATATTCGTGACATGCAAATGGTTCTAAGGTGTACGAAAATATTGATGATGAAAATCATGACTCGTATTAAACTGCGACCATGGGAATAGTAATTGAAAATCTTCGTATCCCGTAAGTTTTACTTAAAAAGATAGCAAGTTCACTTTCGAAGTTGATTCGAGTACGTTAAATAGCATTGAGGTGTTTCCCATCTTCTGATCAAACATATAACGAGTAGTAATTCACTTGTGGCAAGATCAGCTCACCTGCAATATGACAATGATGAGAAGTACAACCACAAGAAACCAACCGACAACCGCGATCCAAAAGAGAGGCGTCATCATCAAAGAACCGTTGTTTTGCGGTCCTTCCGATTCGTTTGCTTTGCTTTCCTGATCCAGTGAAGTCAACACCGAAAGGTCAATGAGCTTGCGAGCCTGCATGGGCGGGCGACCCTCGGCGACGGTTTGGAGGTCTTCAATCAGATCGGTCGTGGATGCGTAACGCTTCTTCGGATCTTTAACCATACAAAGCTCTATGATCTCACTGATCCCATTCGTTAATCCGGGATTGATGTGATCCGGCGGCAGGAGAGGTTCGTCGAGATGTTTGAGTAGTATCGAGGAGACGTCTGGGCCCTCAAAAGGTACCTTGCCAGTCACCATATGATATAAAGTCGCACCGAAATTGTAGATATCAGCTCGTGAATCAATAGTCACTTCACCGTGTATTTGTTCGGGGGAGATATAGTATGGCGTACCGAAGGCCTTGCCCGCTTCGGCTTCGGCCGCTTCCCGGTCGCTGACGGCTCGCGCCAAACCCATATCCGCCAGCTTCGCAACACCCTTACTTGTGATTAAGATATTTTTGGGTTTGACATCACGGTGAATTAACCCCGCCTGATGAGCATGGTTCAAGGCTTTTGCGATCTGGATCGCAATAGCCAATGCATCGGCTTCAGTGTACGGACCTTCCTTGATAAGATGCTCGTGCACCGTATGGCCTTCGACATACTCCATGATAAAATAGTGAGCCTCACCATGTCGGCCGACATCCAGAGCCGCGACAATATTGGGATGGTTGAGTTTGGCCGCCGCGCGTCCCTCCGCATAGAAACGCTCAACGAACTCGGGCATTTGGCAATACTTTTTAGGGAGGATTTTAACGGCAACGACTCTGTCGAGGCTGAGCTGCCGCGCTTTATAGACCGTCGCCATGGCGCCGGCTCCAAGCCGTCCAAGCAGTTGGTAACCAGGTATCTGTCTTGGCGGCGGAACAGCCTTGACGATTCTTTCCGCTGCTTTTAACCGGCTGCGAAGAATGGCCAGGTCCACAGGCTTGACGAGATAATCATCCGCACCGGATTCAAATCCCGCAACCATATCGTCTCGTGTGTCGCGGCTGGTGAGAATGATGGTATAGATAAATGGAAGCTTGAGACGGTTTCTGATCTGGCGGCAAATATCAACGCCATCGAGCTTGGGCATTTGCCAGTCGAGAATGGCTATTCGAGGGGCTCCATGTTCCTGAAGTATGTTCCAGGCCTTCTGGCCATCCTCCGCCGCAACAACCTCATACCCCCACTTTTGGATATTCTGAGCAAGCAGCTTGCGCCATATGATATCGTCGTCAGCGATCAGCACTTTCATTTGCAGGTCCCAATTACCATTGCGGGAGCCACATTAAGACTTCGCCAGACTCCTCAGCTTTGGTATCAGCCACTTAATTTCTTTTTCAAGGGTTGAGTACGCTTCTTCTGCACCGGCAAGATCCTGATCACGCCCCATGATCTCAAGTCGAAGCGCTGCTGCAGCCGGGCGTTTCACACCAAAGATTCGTATAGATCCTTTAAGCGTGTGGGCCGCTCGTTGTAGCTCAGATGAGTTCTTGGTTGAAATCGCATCTCGTATTGTTGCCATTAACTTTGCAGATTCCTCAAAAAAAAGTTCTACAATTTCCTTTAGAGTCTCGGTATCTCCTCCGGTGTGTTCCAGGATTTTATCTCCATCGAGTCTTTCTTCATCTTCTTTGACGGCGTTGCCCTGAAAGCGAGGTCCCCGTAATCTCGAAACCGTCACGTCAATCGTCTCATAAAGGTCCTTTGCACGAATGGGTTTTGCGATGTATCCATCCATCCCCGCTTCCAGACACCGCTCCCGATCCCCCTTCATCGCATGGGCGGTCATCGCAATAATGGGAAGATGTGTTCCGGATTTCTTTTCTCTTTCCCGAATGATCGAAGTGGCTTCAAATCCATCCATCTCGGGCATTTGCACGTCCATGAGGATAGCATCAAAGAACTCCCTCTCAACGGCAGTAAGAACCTCCCGGCCATTATTGGCTACTGTGACTTTATGGCCCTGTTGCTCGAGCAGATTGACGGCAACCTTCTGATTGACCAGGCCGTCCTCGGCCAGCAATATATGTAAGTGAGAGGCGCTTGCCGGTGATTCCTCGACGGCAACAGGTGGCTTAATCTCATCAGCCGTCGCGACGCTCAGCGCCGATACAATAGAATCCAACAATTCCGATTGTTTGACGGGTTTTATCAGGCAATAGTCGATTCCCAAGTCTCGGCAGAGACGGCTATCTTCGAGATTTCCAGCCGAAGACAACATGATCAGAGTGGTCTCGCTGAGACCGGGAGTTTGCCTGATTTGCTCGGCCAGGGTAAATCCATCCATCTCAGGCATCAAGCCATCCAATAGAACCAGGTGAAAGGGTTCATTCGCTTTCGCGGCTCTTTCCATCTCCGCCAAAGCCGCCGGCCCGCTATCAACAGCGGTTGGTTTCATCCGCCAGTTGCTTAGCATTTCCTCAAGGATGAGTCGGTTTGTCCTATTGTCATCGACGATCAACACGTGCAGATCGTATAAAGTCTTGAGTTCTGGCAGAAGCCTGGCTGATATCTCCGGCTGCCGTGAAAAAGTTGCGATGAAATGAAATGTGCTGCCCATTCCTACTTCGCTTTCGACCCACATTCGTCCTTTCATCAACTCCGCTAAATGGGACGAAATGGCTAAACCCAAGCCCGTGCCTCCATATCGACGAGACATGGAACTATCCGCCTGACGAAAGGCCTCAAAGATGATCTTCTGCTTCTCGACCGGGATACCGGGTCCAGTGTCAGTAACCGCAAAATGCAAGCGGATTGTGTCGTCAACCTGCGATTCCAACCTCACATCCACAGATATTTCGCCCTTTTCTGTAAATTTAATAGCATTTCCGGCGAGATTCAAGATGATCTGACACAGACGTCCCGGGTCACCAACGAGATTATCCGGTATCTCGGGCGGGATACGGTATGTCAATTCGAGAGCTTTTGCGGAGGCGCGTCCCGAAAGCGTATGGAGTGTATCACCCAGGGTGTCACGGAGTTTGAAACCGACCGATTCGAGTTCAAATTTTCCTGCTTCAATCTTGGAAAAGTCCAGGATGTCGTTGATCAGCCGAAGCAATGTCTCTGCGGACTGGCTGGCCAGATCCAGGTAGGTACGCTGTTGACTTGTAGGTTGTGTGTTGCGCAAAAGATCGATCATCCCGATAATTCCGTTCATCGGCGTTCGGATCTCATGACTCATGGTGGCGAGGAAATCGCTCTTCACTCGACTGGCGAGTTCGGCGGCTTCCTTGGCCTGCCGCAATGCTTCAGCCGCCCGCTTTCGTTCGGTAATGTCGCGGGAGATACCGAACGTGCCGACGATTTTGCCCTCCTCGTTATACAGAGGCAACTTGGTGGTGGTCACCCAGGTTTCGTGGCCGTCGGGCCATGTCTCTTTTTCTTCCTTGTCCAGGAGCGGCTGGCCGGTCCGGATCACCCGCTCTTCATCGGCTTTCGCTTCCCGGGCATGCTCACCGGTGAAAATGTCGGCATCGGTTTTACCCAGCGCGTCGGTCGCATCGCTCAATCCAAAGTAGTTCGCCAGGGCCCGGTTGATTCGGATAAAGCGACTCTGGAGATCCTTGAAATAAATACTGTGAGGAAGGTTGTCCATCAGAGCATGGAGCAGGTACCGCTCTTGTTTGAGTTCCGCTTCAGCCTTGTAGTGTTCTGTAACATCCCAGAAGATCACCTGCACGCCGGTAATGCTCCCGCCGGCATCACGCACGGCGGATTTCATCACATGGACATATCGAGTCTCACCATCGCTTTTATTCTCTTCAACCGTTTCGAGTAATTCGCCCGTTTCCAACACTCGCTGATCGTCCTGGCAGTATTTCCGGGCTAATTCCTCCGGAAAGAAATCGAAATCGTTCTTGCCGATGATCTCCTTAAGCGGCTTTCCCAGCAAGTCGCAAAATGATCGGTTTGCAAACGTGAATCGACCATTGACATCCTTGCGAAGCACGTGGACAGGCAAATTTTCCACAAGGGAGGAGTACAAGGCCTGAGAATCTTTAATTTTCTTTTCCGCCCGCTCGCGTTGGCTTATTTCATGCTTCAATTCCTCGTTGGCTTTGGCTAAATCAGCCGTACGCTCGGCCACACGTTGTTCCAGTTCCTCATGAGCCTGTCGGAGTGCCTGCTCCGCTTGCTTACGCTGGATAAGCCTCCACATGCCTTGCATTAATAATCTCAACTGTTGAACATCCGAGTCAACGTAGGGTTCCACTTTGTTGCCTACCCCCGCCACGGCGACGATGCGGTCGCCATCAAACACGGGGATATTCATATGGCGGGTTATTTTGACGTGACCTTCCGGATAACCTTTCTTAAGGGCATCCGGGGTCGAATAATCATTCGTGATAACGGGCTTGCGCTGTCGCACTGCTTCGCCCCAAAGGCCTGTTGTCTCCACGGGATAAACAATCGGTTTGTCAATCACCGCACATTGCTCCATGGCCGTTTTCGACCAGGAGTGCATAGTAAGAATCGTCTCATCCTCATTCGTGAACGCAAGGTAGCCGATTTTGCTGCCCGTTAGCCGAACCGCGGCTTCGAGGGCAAAGTCCGTAATCTCCTGCATTGAGGCTGTCGTCATTTGGCCGAGCTGCAACAAGGCTTCGAGACGAGATTGCTCAAGGAGGAGTGCCTCCACGGCCTGTTTGCGTTCTTCTTCGAGCCGAAGGCTGTGCAAGGCAAAGGCAATATCCCCGGCAACTTCTTCAAAAAGGCTTTGCTCTTCTTTATCAATAGTGCGATCACCGTCAATTGATGCAACCATCAGGCCGAAAACCTCTCCTCCATATTCCAATCGAACGGCCATTCCTTTCCTGCGACAACATCTTTTGGCTATTGGACAGTCGCCACATGTGGACGTCGGATCCTCGATGACCAAGGCTCCGCTTTGCGATAGTACTTTTTCGGCGCAATGGCTCCATACACCACGCTTGACACTATTGACGATTAACTGGAAATCCTCCCCCAGTCCAGCCTGGGCGGAGGACATCAGCTTGTGAGATTCGTCTAAAAAAATGATCCAGGTACTACGATAACCTTGGGCCCCGGTGAGGTTGGCGCAAGCCCCTCGAAGAAGACCCTCCCGGTCCTTTTCTCTGGCAATCAGTTGGCTGATATTTCGAACGGCCCGCAACAAAGTGTTAAGATGCTGAATCTTTTCCTCTGCCCGATCGCGTTCAGCATTCTCTTTTTGCGGATTTCGATGCAGATTGTCCATGTTCAATCTTCAATCATATAACAAGACTTTTGCAAAATTGGAGGTTAGGCATACTTTTGGAAAGAAAAAATCTGTTTTCTTGATTTTTTCTTTCTAAAATCCG
>JAFGTG010000154.1 GCA_016934255.1 Sedimentisphaerales bacterium | reverse complement strand
CGGCGGTGGGAATGTCCGCCCTTCGCTCATTAGAGAGTCAATACCTTTCTGTTGTCCCATGAATTCTCCTTTGCGTCATTAAATAAAGTTTCTGCGTCTCATGTTATGTCTTACATTCTCAAGCAAAATCCTGAGTACCTTACCGTACCCTTGATCTTACTACTACAATCTTCTTTATTTTGGGATAAATTGAGATAAGACCAAGAGTTTACCGGTAGTTCTGGAGACTGTCAACGGAAAAACCTCTTAGAATTTGTAAATCAGCGCCGTTTGCACCCGCAGGGCATCCGCATCGCCACTTCCGCGATATTCGGTCCGCCAGTGGGAAAACTCCACGGCCCATTCGACGTGCTTATTCAACGCGTAGAAGAAGTTGCCGAACACGTTGCTATTATATGTTCGGCTGCCCCCCTGGACATTGCCTTCTTTCACGTCGTCCATTGCGATGCCAACGTTGTATCGAATATCTTCCCACGGTCCGAGGCTGGCCGCGATCCATCCGCCCTTGCTGCCAATCTCTTCGTACCGGTTGATCCCGGCGGCAGTCGTCACGCCCTGTCCGATCCCACCGAGATAGGCGCCGAGGTTCTCTCCGATGAAACACTCGGCCTTGATTGTGACCTTCTCGTGAACCGGTTTGGTTAGATCCAGGTTCAACGACCATGTATCGAAATCCTCATGGTTACCAAAGACCGTCGTGTCATACTCCTCCTCGCCCACGTGTCCGGACAACCCCACAACCGTTTTGTCCGGCATCGTTACACTCGCACGGGCCTGTACGACCGGAAAGCCATCATCCTCGCCTGATTCGGTCCCATTGGGCACCGCTATGGCGTCGGCCCTACCGATATTCCGGGCCAGCGCGCCTTCGAGTTTCAAATCGATATCCGAACCCAGAGCCAACTCTTTTGTGACACGGAATTGGGGACGCCGGTAGCCAATATTACCCGACCACCAACAGACGGTATAATTCACGGTCGATGGAAACAACGGGCTGATAACATCCGACGTCTGCCCGGCGAGGATGCTGAATCGCTCTTTAGCCCAGTCCAGCTTCAAATAGGCATGACGCATCATGATCTGCGGTTTATTTTCCGTATCGCCTCCATAAAAATCCGTTTCCACTCGTCCACTGGTCTTGACGCGACCGTTATCCGGCCCGGTGATATTGACCCCTAATCGGGTCTGCCGAGCCGTCAGGTTAAACTGGCTGTCATCCTCGTTCTGATTTTCCCTCTGAACCCAATCGGCGTAGTTGCCGTTATTGATCCTGGAATCATCGTACGCGGCATCAAGCTTCAGGTAACCATACAACTGGAAATCCAAAGTGGACCATACCAGCTTCTTGGTTTGATCGGTCGTCGCACCCGGAACCGCCTTCTTCAACTCTTCCATCTCGCCCTCGAGTTTATCAACTCTTTGCTTGAGCTCGGCGTTTTCCTTGGACAGATCGCTTTCACTTGCCCCGACCGAGTTCCCGGCCGCAGCAAAGAACAGCACCACATTGAGTAAACATAGAGCCTTTCTCATCGTTGTCGTTCTCCTAATTCTCCTTTTTTTCCTTGTTGTGAGCGCCTAATTTATGTGCTGGTGGTAAAACAACGTGTCCTACCGTGTCTCATGCCTCCGTTCAAGTACTACCCCCTGCCCATCTTCCTCCCTCACATCCTCGGGCAAACCCCAAGTATTCCCCCTATCCGACGGCCAAAAACAAAAAACTGACGAGTAATATAACCGCTTCGGGCTGCTCCGTCAACAATACCCCTGAAAAATTTGGATTTATTGGACGATTCACAGTCAATTTAATCTCATCCCCAAAATATCACTTGAACACCATCTCATGGCAAACGAGACAACCTCTACAACCCCTCAGAATCGTACCCAGTTCCACATAAATCTCATATCTCCGGGCTCTTTTACGAACCTGAATTAAAACCCCGGCTGTCGCTGTGGATGGCCGCCGGTAATCGTGGAGATTTTATTCGGATCCCAGAGGGTCGCGCCGATATATCGTTCCGGACCGGTTCGTTCGTCGCTGATGTAATAGGTCGTCACCATTTTGCCGTCGGGACATTGAACGCTTCGGACGTAGCCGATGTCCCGGTCTGCGCCGTCTTCGCGCAATACGATTTGAGGTCCCCAGGTTTTCCCATTGTCCAGGCTCAGGCGCGCCCGTATGCTGTAGGGATAAGCTCTGAATCCATACGTCAAACACAAGCGGCCGTCTTTTAGCTTGTTCAACATGGGCGGATTGCCTTCGCCGAGGTATTCGACGGGATTCTTCTCCTGGGTCCAGGTCTTGCCGTTATCCCGGCTGCGCCACGCGGAAATCCAGCGAAAAGTCCCCTCACGGCGTCTCAACGTGGTCAGGAGCTCCGTATCGGAGATGCGAACGGTGGAAGGCATGATCGCAAAGCCGTCAGGCTCCGGACCGATCCAGGAGATCCGTCTCCACGTCACGCCGCCATCGGTTGTTCGCGCGCAGAGCGGGCGACCTTCGCGCCCGTTCTTCTTACCGACGGTGATAAAAATAAAGGCATCCCATTTACCATTGACAATGTAGTCGGTTCGGGCGGCGGTGCCTTTCGTCCCGAAGTTCGGCAGGCGGTACGGCCCATACCAGGTTTTGCCGCGGTCGTAGGAATATTCGAAGCGAGACGTGCCCGCATGGACATTCTCCATACGGAACGTCAATGCAAAATCCGGATGCGTGAAATCCATCGGCTCTTTAAGGTCTTTGATTAGCGGTAAGACTTGTCCGGGTGTCTCGGTCCCGTGGAGAAACTCGCCCCTGGGGATCAGGAATCCTTTCTCCGCCGGATGTTCGTGAGTCCACGTCATCCCGCCGTCCAGACTACGCGCGAGCCAGAATTCCTCGGGCTTTTCACGGTCGATGTGATGACGTGTCGCGCCCAAATCTTTATAGTAGCCCCGGCTGTAACCGACGAGGATTTCGTCGCCCCAATTCCACATGCCGTGATTCGCCGGCCAACCGCCAAAGCGACCTGCTTCGTAGTAAATCTTAACGTGTGTGACGTCTTGAGCCCTTAACACAGGCTCGCCCGGCAGGTTACCCAACATTGCCATTACAATAAGCGTTGCGAATATCATTTGAATCACCGGATTTAAGGTTAAATGATGATATCCTTTTCTTTTTCTTTCATACTATCGTCATCTTGTAAAGCGTTGCGTATTGCAGCGACATCCTCACTCAATCGTTGTTTGAACAAAGCGATATCGGAACTGTGCATGATAATGTTTGCACCCGCTTTGGCCCATTGAATCTGCAATTCGGCTTCCCGGGAGAAATGAATCCCCACGCTCAAATCGCTTTCCCTCGCTTTAGAAATGATATGTCGGACGGCTTCTTCGAATCGGGGATGGCGATATTGCTCCGGCAAACCAAGACTCAGAGACAGATCATGGGGGCCGATGATGATCCCGTCGAGACCGGGTTCGGCCAGGATTCGATCTAATCTTTCCATAGCCGGGACACTCTCGATATTAATCATTAAGAAGTTCTCTTTGTTCCACTCTTTAAGATAATCCTTGAGATTGGACCCAAGAGTATCCTGATTTTGTAATGCTTCCGTTAAACGCTCCCCTTTCAACGGGCGCAGCTTCACAGCTCCCACCAACTCTCTCACTTGCTCCGGCGATTCAATATAAGGAGCCAGAATCCCCGAGGCGCTGCCATCCAGCACTTTACGGGCTTCGTGCGGATCGGGAGAGGGAATGCGAACGAGGGGCGGCAACCCATATCCTTTATAAGCCACGCACATCTGGGCCAGTGTCGTTCGATCGAGAGGTATATGTTCCGTATCGATAAAGACGAAATTCACTCCCGTGCTTCTTACCGCCGCGGGCCACAGAGGAGAAGGGGAAAGAATCGCCGTTCCATAAAGGCGTTGACCTTTTTTGAGACGGCCTAAGAATTCTTGTATATCCATATGTTCATCCTGATTATGAGTATCGAGAGGACAAACTGCAATTGGAGTGGTTTTACCATATCATCCGCCGGAAGTAAATATACCTACTCTATAGTGCTGTGCGGAAAATTATAGATACCCGTTTATGATCTGCGATTATCGCAGTTAAACATCCAGGCCGGCGGCTCGTTTGGCGGATTCGACGGTGTTGTAGAGCAGCATGGTGATGGTCATCGGGCCAACGCCGCCGGGGACGGGAGTAATTAAAGAAGCTTTCTCCTTGACCGTCTCGAAATCTACGTCGCCGACGAGACGATAGCCACGCTTCTTAGTGGCGTCCTCAACGCGGTTAACGCCGACGTCAATGACGACGGCGCCATCTTTGACCATATCGGCGGTGATGGTATTAGGCCGGCCGACGGCGGCAACGACGATGTCCGCCCGCTTCGTGTGGTTGCTCAAATTCTTAGTACGCGTATGGCAGACGGTAACGGTGGCATTGCCCATGTTGCTTTTTTGGATCAGCAAGTTCGCCAGGGGCTTGCCGACCAGGTTGCCCCGTCCGACGATCACGATGTCGGCTCCCTCGATTGTTACGCCGCTATGGATCAGCATCTGAATGATACCGTGGGGCGTACAGGGCCAAAAGGCCTTCTCGCCGATGACCATCTTGCCCACGTTGACGGGATGAAATCCATCGACGTCTTTCGCCGGGTCGATCGCAAGCACAACTTCGGGTTCATTAAGCCCATCGGGCAAAGGCGACTGGACCAGGATGCCGTTGATCTTCGGATCGCCGTTCATCTTCTCGACCAGCGCCATGAGCTCTCGCTGAGAGATACTTGCATCCAGGCGGTTATCATCCGAATAGATACCGATCTCCTCGCAGGCGCGCTCTTTGGCTGTAACGTAAGATTTGGAAGCCGGATCGTCCCCCACCAGAACAACACCAAGCCCGGGGATGATTCCCTGTTCCTTCAGCCTGGCGACTTCCGCTTTCAGTTCCGCCCGCATCTCCGCGGCGACCTGCTTGCCGTCGATAATCCGTGCCGTCATGTGTCACTCCTTTGGAAAATTTGAGATCTGAGATTTGAAATCTCAAATCACTTTTTAGAACAGGCCCTGGACCTTTCCCGTATTGACATCGACGTCGATACGTCGAAACGCAGGATTCGACGCCGTGCCGGGCATGAGCTTAATCGCCCCGGCCACGGGTACGATGAATCCTGCCCCTTTATATACCATCATGTCGTTAATGGGAAGCACCCAGCTTCGGGGTCGGCCTTTGAGGTCCGGGTCGTGCGAGAGACTCAGGTGGGTTTTGACCATACATGTGCCCATCTCTGCGGCCTGGGGATCCGCCTCGAACATCTTGGCCTTCTGCAGCGCCTTTTCGGTGTATGTGACGCCGTCCGCCCCGTACACTTCTTTCGCGATCAGCTCGATGCGTTGACGCAAAGGCGTGCTTAAATCATAAAGGAACTTAAAGTCATTCTTCTGCTCGCAGGCATGAATCACCATTTCCGCCAGCTCAATCGCCCCCTCGCCGCCCTTGAGCCAGTGATCCGACACCGCCGCCAAGGCTCCATTTTGTTCGGAAATACTGCGTACAAGGTCTAACTCGGCCTTCGTGTCGGTGGTGAATTTATTAATACAAACAACCGGTGTGATACCACTTCTTTTCACCGTTTCGATGTGGGCAATAAGATTCTCACAGCCTTTTTCCACAAGCCCGAGATTTTCCTGGACGTATTCGTCCGCCAGAGGCAATCCCGGCTTGACGGTCGGTCCGCCGCCGTGCATTTTCAATGCGCGGACCGTCGCGACGATCACCACGGCGTTCGGTGTGAGTCCCGACAAGCGACATTTCAAATTCCAGAATTTTTCAAAGCCGACATCCGCCCCGAAACCGCTTTCGGTCACGTGGTACTCGCTCAGCTTGACGCCGATTCGGTCGGCGATGATCGAACTTTGTCCGATGGCGATGTTGGCAAACGGCCCGGCGTGCACCAGGACGGGTTGGCCCTCGATGGTCTGGAGCAGATTCGGATTGATGGCATTCACCATCCAGGCCGTCATGGCGCCGTCCACTTCCAGGTCGGCGGTCGTCACCTCGTTGCCCTTCTTGTCATACGCGACGATGATTTTACCGATACGCTCGCGCATGTCTTTAAGGTCCCTGGCGACGGACAGGATCGCCATGACCTCGCTGGAAACGGCGATGGCGAATCCCGACTCCATCTCGAAACCGTCCATCTTCCCGCCCTTGCCGATGGTGATATTGCGAAGGGCCTGGGCGCAAAAATCCATCACCCACTTCATCTGGACCCGCTCGGGATCGATATCGAGACGCCTAAGCCCCCGCTGGGCGAGCTTCTCGTCATCGTAATTTCGCTCGTGCTGCATCCGCGAGGTCAGCGCCACCATCGCCAGATTATGGGCGTTCATAATACAATCGATATCGCCGGTCAGTCCCAAACAAAACGGCGTAAGGGGAATGCACTGCGCCAGCCCCCCGCCGGCGGCCGAGCCTTTGATATTAAACGTCGGCCCGGCACTCGATTGCCGGATCGCCCCGACGACGCTTTTACCGAGCTTGCCAAGACCTTCCACCAATCCCAACGTGGTGGTTGTCTTTCCCTCGCCCAGCGGCGTTGGCGTGATCGCAGTGACGTCGATATACTTGCCGCCCGGCTTGTCGGCCAAACGGTCGAGCACCTTGATATAATCGATCTTACCCAGGTAACATCCATTGGGCAGCAATTCCGTGCCCTGGAGTCCCAATTCCTCGGCCAACCACCGAATGGGCTTCATTTTCTTTTCGGCAGCCTCTGCAATCTGCCAATCCTTCATTTTCGTCGGGTCCAATGTCATCATCTGTCCCTTATTTCGGCCATTCTACCATTCATCCTTAATTGTGACAAAAATAAGCGGGGTGACGACCAGAACGCGGTCCCTGAAACACGCGAAAGGAATCACCATGGAGTCCAACATCCATGTTTTTCATCGAATACACGATTTTCAACCCGTATTCTATATATTTATATATTACGAGGCAAGCATAAATTGGAGCCTAATTAGTTCCTGTTGCGGAAAGTAGTAAACTCACGCGTCACCCCTGCGAAGGCAGGGGTCCAGGGCGTAAAAAAGTGAATTCCCGCCTTCGCGGGAATGACAAATCGTGTTTCTTCAACAGGAACTAATTAACCGTTGCCGCCGGGCTCGTCGAGCAGTATAATCCATTCAATGAAATGGTTCACGAACTGAAAGATATATGTTAATTTTTTAAATTCGAGGAACACAACCATGTCCACTCCACACAACGACAAAGTCTCACGACGAGATTTCATCCGGAACAGCTCGTTGATCGCCGCCGGGACGGTCAGCGGCTCGCTCGCTACCGTCGGGCACGCCGGCAGCTCGGCCAACATCGAACGGATCATCAAGAACGGCCGGATCAACCAATCCGTCAGCAAATGGTGTTATGGAAAAATCCCGCTCGACGAATTCTGTGTGATCGTCAAGAAAATGGGGATGAAGGCTATCGATCTGCTCGGCCCGAACGATTTTATGACGCTTAAGAAACACGGTCTCGAATGCTCGATGGTCAATACGCACGGTTTGACAAAGGGCCTCAACCGGAAAGAAAATCACGAGGAATGTTTAGAGAAAATCCGGACAGCCATCGACGCCGCCGCCGACTATAACTACCCGAACGTGATTTCCTTCCCCGGCAATCGCGAAGGCATGCCCGACGACGTCGGCGTTGAGAACTCGGTCATCGCGCTCAAAAAAATCGCCGGATACGCTGAAAAGAAAAATGTCACGATCTGCCTGGAATATCTCAACAGCAAGGTCAATCATAAAGACTACATGTTCGATAACATGGCGTGGGGCGTCGCGGTCTGCAAGGGTGTCGGCTCCGAACGCGTAAAGATTCTTTACGACATCTATCACGCTCAGATCATGGAAGGCGATATCATCCGCACGCTTCGCGATAACAAGGACTACATCGGCCACTACCACACCGGCGGCAATCCCGGCCGAAACGAAATCGACGAAACCCAGGAATTGTACTATCCGGCCATTATGCGGGCTATCGTCGAGACCGGGTACAAAGGGTATGTGGCCCATGAGTTCGTCCCGAAACGCGATCCAATTACGTCTCTTGCCGACGCCGTGCGTATCTGTGATGTCTGATTATGTGGAGGCTAAACGAGCCTAATCCGGTCAAGCTGATTGTAGGGATTTTAGCGGCCAACCGTCAGTGTTTGCACGCCGCGATGGATAGCCTAACGAACAAATTTGGCCGGACCGATTTAGTAAGCGAGGTCTGGCCGTTCGAGAAAACCGACTACTACAAGGACGAAACCGGCCCGCGCATATTGCGACAGTTCGTCAGCATCGAGCGGCTCATCGATCCGGGAAAGCTGGCGAAAATCAAGCTCAAAACCAACAGACTCGAGCAAAAACTGGCCAAATCCCTGGGCATCCCTTTGCCGAGACCGGTGAATCTGGATCCCGGCTTTATCGAGCCGTCCAAACTGGTTTTAGCCACAACAAAGAACTATTCGCATCGTATATACATCGGGAATAAGATGTATGCCGAAGT
>JAFGTG010000153.1 GCA_016934255.1 Sedimentisphaerales bacterium | reverse complement strand
TGAAATCGGATGTCTATGTCGGTCTTGCCGTTAGCGCCCATGATCCTGATGCCGTGTGTGAAGCTAAATTCTCCAACGTGGCAACGATCGGCAACGTAGCCCCTGCTGGAGTATTTAACCAATCACAAGATGTGGGAATCAGTAGCAACGCACCCAGTCCGCTTTATGTCAGGCTGGAAGATACCACGGGCAAGCCCGGTACAGTATTTCACGAAGACGGGCAGGATGCGGTCCTTCATAGTGAATGGACGCAATGGGCGATTCCACTCGAAGATTTCCAGACACAAGGTATAGACATCACCACAATTAAGGAAATCGCTTTAGGTGTAGGTGATAAAGATAATCCCCAGCCCGGCGGTACTGGCATGCTGATCGTGGATGATATTCACGTGGTTCGCCGTATGCCTGTCATCGGGAAAACGATTTTGTTTGAAGAGGATTTTGAAGGATTGGCTCTGGGCCCGAATGTGGACGAGACTCTTGCCGGCGACGAAGTCTGGACGAAGACCCCGCCGTTGAGTTGGGTGATTGACGATAGCGGTGTTCCCGGTGTCGGCGACCCAGCCACCGATGGTGTAACCGAATGGGCCGGCTGGAGCTTTGCCGACAAGAACTGGTGGATTGAAACCGCCGGCGATCAGCAGCGTTCCCAGTTTGTCCTGGGGAACGGGATCGTCGCCATAGTCGATCCAGACGAGTGGGACGATCAGAATCATGCGTCCGGCCTGCTGAGTAGCTTCCTCAGCACACCGGCCATTGATATTTCCTCGATAGAAGCGGGAACGGGCACCTTGCAACTCAAGTTCGATTCGAGCTGGCGCGAGGAAGACACTCAAACGGCTAATATCACGGTCAGCTTCGACGGCGCCGAGCCGATCGAAGTGATGCGGTGGGAGTCTTCGGGAGACAACACGGGATTCCTCAAGCCCGATGCCGTCAGCGAAACCGTCACGGTTACTATCGACCGACCCTCCGGGGCCGAGACGATGGTGATTACATTTGGGATGTTCAACGCCGGAAACGACTGGTGGTGGGCGATTGACAATGTCCAGGTGAGCGGTATTCCGAGGGAGCGCATTGTTGCCCTTTACGAAGATTTCGAAGGTTCGGAACTGGGCCAAAGTCCCGAGGAAGATCCGGGTTCTATGGAAGTCTGGACGGAAACACCCCCGCCCGGCTGGTCGGTTGACGAGAGCGGTGTTCCTGGTATTGGTAATCCGGCAATCGACGGTGTAACCGACTGGGCCGGTTGGGCCTTCGCCAACAAGGAATGGTGGATAGCCGTGGCGGGTGATCAAAGGCGATCAGAATTCGAACTCGGCCAGGGGACGGTCGCCATAGCCGATCCGGACGAGTGGGATGATTCCACTCACCCGAATGGATATAATGTTGCCGAGGATTCCTACGATACATGGCTCAGCACGCCCTCGATAAATGTCACTGATTTTGAAGCCGGGTCGGTTCAGCTTAAGTTCGATTCGAGCTGGCGTCCGGAATTCGATAGTAATTACCATCAGACGGCTAATGTTGTGGCGATCTATGATGTCGGAGGATCGGTCGAAGTGTTGCGGTGGGAATCGGATGGTACGAGTCCATACTTTAAACCCGATGATTCCACCAACGAAACGATTGTTCTCAATTTGGATATTCCCGCTGAGGCTACGAGTGTCGTTTTTACATTCGGCTTGTTCGATGCCGGTAACGACTGGTGGTGGGCCATTGATAATATCGAGATCAGCGGTTTGCCCAAAGAGGATGTTGTCTCTGGCTGGAGCTTTCTTCACGCTCAAGGCAATCAATGAGATGGTGACTGTACCGATGGGTCATTCAGAGGTGACGACTGTAGTCGCGACGTCCGGGACGCCCGGAGCGGGTGATGGCTGGTAATGGGCGATCAATAACGTGGGAGTCATGAGTTTTTCCGCCCATTCGTCGTCCGTTGGGAATGAATAGGTTTTCAGTTTAACGTAGGGTGGCAGTATTGAATCTTGCCACCCTTTTTTCATTGGGTTGCTATTTCGATCAAAAGATCAAGCTTTAAAGAATATTTTGTGCCGATAGAGGAACCATAGGAGGAGCCATTTAATGGCGAGAACGCCGATAGGAATGACCAATGGTGCGAGCAATCCCGCGTTGGCGACCACGCCCGAAAGGAAGAACTCCGCCATAGCCCCAAAATCGACGAAGCGTTGGAGAAAGTAAATCGTGATGGGATTAACCCCGATCACGACAAAGAAAAACGTCCATCGTCGATATCCTTTAACGTCGATGATCCAGTAGAACAAGGCCAATAACAACAAGCTCCAACCGCCGGCGAAAAGCATATAGGAACTGGTCCAGATGATTTTAATAATCGGAAAAGCATAGCTCCACAGAAAACCGATAACGACACATGCCAGTCCGGCGATGGCCAGCCCGGCGGCTTTTTTCGAGCCAGGACGGTTAGAACGAAGCCAGTGGCCCGCCAGGGCGCCGAGAAGAACCGTACAGACCGCCGGAAAGGTGGAGAGGAATCCTTCATTATCGCCGTGGCCGTAGTAGAGTTCTCCCGGGATTAACTGCTGATCAATGTACGAAGACAAACACCCCTCCATCGTCATCACACCTGCGCCATATCCGGGCACGGGAATCAACATCGCGGCGAGCCAGTAAAGGATCAACACCGCGCCGATAATGATCGCTTGCGTTCGCCATTTCGTATGAACCACGATGATCGCGGCGAAGAAATAGCACAAACCGATCCGTTGAAGCACGCCCGGCCAGCGCATCTGGGACCACTCGAAATTCTGTAGATTGTTGAATATCAAACCCAAAAATATAAGGATCGCGCTTCGTTTAAGGATATGCAGATGAATTTGTTTCGAGCTTTGCCCTTTGTCACGTCGGCGGGACATTGAAAACGGCAATACCGTTCCCGTAATGAATAGAAATAACGGAAAGATCAGGTCCTCAAAACGAAATCCCTCCCATTTGACATGTTTGAGTTGCTCGTTGATCGTTCGGGTGACGGGATTATCCCAGACTTCGACGAGGGTATCGAGTACCGCACCGCCGCCGATGATCCAGAACATATCGAAGCCACGCAGCGCATCGATCGAGACGACGCGCTCGGTCGGTAATGTTTGCTTAAAACTTTCGGACACTGGTGAATCCTTTAAATGTGTTGAGTTTTCTGTTTTGGGCTTTTGCCCGTCGATTCACTTTTTGAAAGTATATCAATTGAATGGTTTGAATTGAATATGGAATATTGACAATGGACTATTATTTTATTTTTACTATCCGGTTTGAATAGGTTTCGCGGGCACTTGTAGAGCAGGGCGTTTTGGGCTATGGAAATTCAAAGGATATTTTGATATTGTACTCTCTACGAATAGTTTAAGATGCTTTTGACCGTTGTTTCAGTAAGTTCATCAATGTGTGTTAGTTCATAACGGAAGGTGGTACTCATATGATGAAGGCGAATATCTCACGAAGAGCATTTCTCAAACAAACACTAACCTGGAGTTCTGCATTCGTATTGGGCAAGCCGGCCTTTGCGAAAGACGAAAATCCAGCCGGCTCATTACGAGGGCGCAAACCGAATGTTTTGGTCATCGTCGCCGACGATATGGGCTATTCGGACGCCGGATGTTATGGCGGAGAAATCCTGACGCCCACTCTTGACCGTCTGGCGACTAACGGCATTCGGTTCACTCAATGCTATTCGACGGGGCGTTGTTGGCCTTCACGGACTTCACTCCTGACGGGCTACTACCCGCAGCAGGTCCGGATGGACCCGCCCCAGGGCAGATTACCGGCGTGGACCCGTGTGATCCCGCACTATCTCAAACCGCTTGGATACCGGTGCTATCACTCCGGCAAGTGGCATCTTAGAGGGGCGCCCAAGGCTATAGCCGATGGCGGATTCGACCACTCTTACGTCCTACACGATCATAATCGCTTCTTCGCACCGAAACAGCATGAACTCGATGACCGAAAGCTTCCTCCGGTAGAAGATGGTACGGATTTCTACGTGACAACCGCCATCGCAAACCACGCCTGCGATTTTCTCAAGGAACATGCCGATAAACACAGTCGTCAACCTTTTTACTGTTACCTGGCTTTCACATCGCCGCATTTTCCATTGCACGCTCTACAAAAGGACATTGCAAGATACCGGGATCGTTATCTTGAAGGATGGGATGTGATCCGTAAGAGACGATGGGAGCGTCTGCGCCGAATGGGCATAGTGAACTGCAAGCTTTCGCCGCTCGAGCCGGACGTGATTCCGAGTTGGAACTTTTCCAAAGACGACCTGCAGGCCATGATCGGACCTGGCGAGGTGGATCGAGCCGTCTCATGGAAGGACCTGAGCGAGGAACAAAAGGCTTTCCAGGCGGTGAAGATGGCGATTCACGCGGCGATGATTGACCGCATGGATCGCGAGATCGGACGTGTGCTCGATCAAATTAAGGCAATGGGGGCTTTTGAGAACACGGTGGTCTTTTTCGTCTCCGACAATGGGGCCAGCGCCGAACAAATCATCCGGGGCGACAAACATGATCCCTCAACGGCGCCCGGTTCGGCTCGTTCGTACCTTTGCCTCGGGCCCGGCTGGTCCAGTGCGGCCAACGCGCCTTTCCGCCTGCATAAGTCGTGGGTGCATGAAGGGGGGATCTCGTCGCCACTGATTGTTCATTGGCCGGCAGGGCTGGCGGCTCGAGGGGAACTGCGTCATGATCCATGCCATTTTATTGATATTGTGCCGACGGTTCTGGACGTGGCGGGAGCCGGCAATTTCTCTGCTACGTGGAACGGCGAGGCGGCGCCGCTTCTTCCAGGCATGAGCCTCGCACCGGCATTTGTCAAAGACGACGTCGTCGCGCACGAGTTCATCTACTTTCACCATTTGCAAAACCGGGCCCTTCGCGTCGGCGACTGGAAACTGGTGGCCAAGGGAAAGGATGCGCCGTGGGAGCTCTATGATTTGAAGACGGATCGTTGTGAATCCGAAGACCTCGCGGATCAACATCCGGAGAGGGTTCGCCAGATGTCGGCGCAGTGGCAGAAGTATGAAGATCAATTTAGACGTCAGGCAGGGCCACCTCCGGAGAAAATCAAGCGATAATGAAAGTTTGTGGCTAAATAGTTATCGTTATGGAAAATAGAAAGTCACAATGTCATATGAGCAATTACAGGTTGGGAATATATTATCAAGTGAAATTCCACTGGTCGATATTTTCTTATCATGGTATTATCGCTGAATAGACTTATTGAAACGCGGCCTTATGTGGGCGAATCGAGTGGTACAAACAGCAACGTATTTCAGAATTAGGTAAAGGACCAGGTGAGATATGATTGACAAGAATAGATTTTCAACGCGTAGGGAATTCCTTCGAAATATGGCCGTCGGAGCGGCGGCAATCGGCGTGCCCTATGTTGTTCCCGGCTCAGTTTTCGGGGCGGAGGCGCCGAGCAACCGAATCACGGTCGGATGTATCGGCAACGGCAATATGGGATTTACCGATTTGCAGGGGCTGATGCACCAGGACGATACGCAGATTCTCGCGGTGTGCGATGTGAACCGGGGCAGCTTCGGGTACAAGACGGCCACCCAGTTTCGGGGACGCGAACCGGCCCGTACGCTGGTGAATGAGTATTATGCCAAGAAGGCGGGATCGGGGACGTATAAAGGTACGGATGCTTATAACGATTTTCGCGAATTGCTGGCCCGCGACGATATCGACGCCGTATCGGTAACGACGCCGGATCACTGGCACGCCATCCCGACGATCATGGCGGCACGGGCGGGTAAGCATATCTATTGTCAGAAGCCGCTGAGCCTGACGATTGCCGAGGGCCGCGCGATGGTCGAAGCGGTTCGACGGTATGGGGTGATTCTCCAGACAGGCAGTCAGCATCGCTCCAAGGACCGAATGCGATTCGCCTGCGAACTGGTTCGCAACGGCAGGATCGGGCAGGTTAAAAGGGTGCTGACGGACCTTGGGCGTCACGGACTGCGCTTCGAGATGGATACCTGGTCGCCCACCCCGGTGCCCGATGGTTTTGATTATGATCTATGGTTAGGGCCGGCGCCGTGGACGCCCCATCACGAGCATCGTTGTTTTTATACCTTCCGTTTCGTTCAGGATTATTCGGGCGGCGAAACGACCAATACCGGCGCCCATAAGTTCGACATCGTCCAGTGGGCGCTCGGGACCGAACGCACCGGGCCGGTGGAGATCGAGGACCTGGGCAGCGAATTTCCGAAATCGGGCATCTTCGATACGGTCAGCAAGATTCATTTCCGAATGAAATATGCGAACGGCATCGAGATGATTTGCACACCGGGCGGGGTCGGCGGCGCCGCGCGTTTCGAGGGCACGGAAGGCTGGGTGCACGTGGATTGGAATTCGTTTAAGACGTATCCCGAATCTCTCAAGGATAGTGTGATCGGGCCGGACGAAATCCATCTTTATAAGAGTCTCGATCATAAGCGAAATTTCCTGGATTGTATCAAATCGGGCCGGGATCCGATTACCCCCGTGGAGGTGGGGCATCGTTCCGCCAGCGTCTGTCACCTGGCCAATATTGCGATGAAACTCCATCGTAAACTTCACTGGGACCCGGACAAGGAATGTTTTACCAACGATGACGAGGCGAACCGTTTGCTGAGCAAGCCCTTGCGTGCCCCGTGGCATATATAGTAAATTCGACGGAAGACAAGCTGATTCTATAATCGATGGGTTGAGATTGTCTTTGGCCGTATATTCAGGACGGGGTCATTCTCCATTATAAACAGGGAATCTACGTTGTGCTCAGCGACAGTGTTACATTATACGGCGGAAGAGGTCCTTATAAATCGCCTTCCAACTCACCATTATCCGTTGCTTGGTTGGTGACGAACGTTCCATTCACTATGTTCAAGGAATCCATATCCCCGGTTCCCGTGAACACACAAGTGAAGTTTTCGATGTCATCACTCGACCACTTGTTGGAGAAGTTCCAGAAAAAGGAATTACCCACGTCGGAGATACCGCTATCCCGGCCCCAATCCTCATAATAAACGATAGTGTGCCAAGGTCCCCAGGGTTCCGGGGCCTCGAAGAAGCCGACTTTGGCGCTGAAACTCGCTGAGTGCTCCGTGGCCAGGATGTATCGTTCCAGGCCTATGTTGTAGATGACGCTCAGGTTCCAGCCAACGCCCTGGGCGTCTTCAAATACAGGGATTCGCTGATCCGGATCGGTGCTGGACGTCCACGTCGGCTCTCCATCGTCGTCGAGCCCGGCGAAGAATTCATAGAAGCCTTCGTCCATGATATGATCTTTGGGGACGCGGGCCAGATCGATCATACCGGGTAAGTGGACGTTGAGACTGCTCGGATTACCCTGAAGCCGGATAAAATAACTATAGACATAATCATCCCGCGATTCGGTATAATCTCGTCCGAAATTGGAGATGGTGGGCATGATAAGCTTCGTTGATTTTGGGAAAGACCACGAAGCATCGGTCCACGTGATACCATGGTCCGCCGAAATCTTAAGCCTTTGCTAGTTGTAACTGGTGACATTCGAGCCCGGACCGAACCACATATACAAGATCCCGTCAATCGAGATGATCCCGTAGCTTTTGCCGCCCTCGCCGCTTGTGGGTATGCCCCAAAGATCGGTTCCCACATAATCGTTGGAATCGCCGACGATGAGCGATACGCCCAGACTGATCTTCGGTCCCGACCCGGTAAATCCCCAGCCGTCACCCCAAGCAGCGTATTGCTGGTCGTCATCGGCCCAGGTGATGGCCCAATTGTCACTCCCAGCAGCCGCTCGTGAATGCGTATCCCATTGCCAGGTCATGTCGGTGATGTACGTACTTTGAGGATAAGGAATTTGCATGACAGGGCCCGGTGGTTCTGTGATTAATTCACTCGTCATGACGATGTCGTCCCAGGAGACACCCTGTTGGGACGTGCCGCCTGGACCGACGCCGAGGAAAATACGATCTATTTGGTCCATATTGGTCTCTCGAAAGGAAAACGTCCCTATCGATATCCATTGTCCCTGGACGTCTTCCATAAAGACTTCAATCTCCTTCGTATCCCAGTAAACGTTTAATCCGCCTCGAACGAATTGGTTCACCGCGCTGGCCAGGTTAGGATTTCCCTTGCCATCCCACCTGGCGATTCCGTTTTGAACGTTGCTTAGATTAATCTCGCCGCTACGATCATAACGGAAGGTCATGATCCGTCCGCCCGGTCCCGTATCATCGACTTCTATGGTGGCAAAGTTCCCGAAGTAGGGTGACGTCCTTTGGTCTGTGTCAATACGCACTTGCCATTGGATTGAAAAATCACCCTGTGCTGAAGATATCGCAGGAAATTCACGGAGGGCCAGATTGCTATTACTGCCGCCTTTTCTTTGGTAATATTGTACACCTTGAGGTGCGTCGGAAGATGCTACGATGAAGCCCTGCGGATCGGCCGTGTTTCCGCCCAAGTCTGTCCAGGTGCTATCGCCCCAGCCGATATCGCCAATGGGGCTTGGCTGGGATGGGGTGAGTTTTCCTTCACGATAACCCTCTTCGGGTTCGAAGCCGGTGCCAACGTAAACGGCTCTCGTTGGTCCCGCGAGCAATAATACGATAAGAAGATAAACGAGTGTTATTTCGCTTCTATACCTCATGGAATCTCAACCTCCTTTCATATCCCAATCCTTGTCGAAACAGGATCTAAGACAATACCAAAAAACACATCGTTCCTGACAGTTATCCTATAGTATCATAGTAGTTTGAGTAATGTCAAGAAATTAGCACACTCTTTAAAATTGCATGACAAGAGCAATTAAGTTAATGTAATATTCGAGTTAGTGTTTTGCAGAATGTTATTGTCTTGGAAAATTTTAAGGATGGCGAGCAAGATGAAGTTGTTTACTTTGCTTTCAATTGTGTTATGCACGTTGCCAAATCAGAGCGGGGCGGATCGTCAAGGAACGCGTGAGATTCCAACAACCATCGCCCCGTTTTTTAATCCGCCTTCGAAATTTGCCGGTAATTTTGGAGAGTATAAGTCGCCGCTGATCTTTGATGATGGGACGAAGGTCAAATCTCCGGCGGATTGGCAACGACGTCGAAAAGAGATTTTACAAACATGGACCGGTTTTATGGGCGACTGGCCGCCTTTGATTGATAAGCCGACAATCGAGTATCTGGCGAAAGAACGCCGGGAGAATTTCATTCAGCATCAGGTTCGTGTCGAGATCGCACCAAAGGGACAGATGGTCGATGGGTATTTGCTGGTTCCCGATCGGGAGAAGTTAATGCCCGCAGTGATTGTGGTGTATTACGATCCGAAAACGGGCGTGGGCCTGGGAAGGGAAGGGCGTGATTTCGGTTACCAATTAGCCAAGCGAGGCTTCGTTGCGTTGTCCATCGGGACGCCGGAGTTTGCCAGTTTGAAAGCGCCGTATAAACCGCTATACGATTGGGGCGAGGGTGATACGCCGCTCCAGCCGCTCTCGGCGCTGGCTTATGTCGCGGCCAATTGTCATACGACGCTGGCCAACTTGCCCGAGGTCGATCCCAAGCGCATCGCCGTCATGGGGCATTCGTATGGCGGCAAATGGGCCATGTTCGCTTCGTGTCTTTATGAAAAGTTCGCGTGCGGCGTCTGGTCCGATCCGGGGATTGTTTTCGATGAGAAGCGTCCCAATGTGAACTATTGGGAGCCGTGGTATTTAGGGTACGATCCGGATCGTCAGCGAGAGCGGGGCGTGCCGAGTGACGACAAGCCTCGTACGGGTCCGTATGAGAAGATGTTTCTCCACGGATATGATCTCCATGAATTACACGTTTTGATGGCTCCGAGGCCGTTTTTGGTCTCCGGCGGCGCCGAAGACCGGCCCGAGCGGTGGAAGGCCCTCAATCATAGCATCGAGGTCAACACGCTTTTAGGCTATAAAAATCGCGTCGCCATGACCAACCGCAAAACCCACGGTCCCACGCCCGAATCGAACGAGCAAATATATGTCTTCCTCAAACATTTCCTGGCCGAGTGATGTAAGGAGATAAGCGATGTCGAAGTTTAAAACCCGGACGATTTGCCTGTTGTTTGTGATAGGTTTTTTGAGTAGCTGCCGGAGTTTAACGCCGGCGAATCGCCATCACTATACCGCCGACTGGGAATCGCTGAAGAAAGTCAATCCGTCGCCGGAATGGTTTCGGGACGCCAAGTTCGGTATTTATTTCCACTGGGGCGTTTATTCCGTGCCGGCCTTCGGTAGCGAATGGTACCCGCGAAATATGTACAACAAGAGCGGATCGAGCAAGGAATATCAGCATCACGTCCAGACGTACGGCGAGCCGACGGAATTCGGTTATCCCGACTTCGTGCCGATGTTTAAGGCGGAGAAATTCGACGCCGATGAATGGGCTGAGTTGTTTAAGAAGGCCGGGGCGCGCTTTGCCGGGCCGGTGGCGGAACATCACGATGGTTTTTCAATGTGGGATAGCGATCTGACGCCATGGAATGCAATGGACGCCGGACCTAAGCGGGACATAGCTGGCGAGTTGGCCAAGGCCATCCGTAAACGCGGCATGAGATTCGTTACGAGCTTTCATCATGCCCGGAACAGTCTGCATCAGATCGAACAAAACGGTAAGCAGGTCTGGACGGGACACTATTCGTTCTTACAGAGGGATTTCCCATCGCTGCTCGACGATCCGAAGAATGCGATTATGTATGGTTACATGCCGCGGGAACGGTTTTTAGAGATGTGGAAGGGCAAGCTGATCGAGGTGATAGATAAGTATCAGCCGGACCTGATGTGGTTCGATTCCTGGCTGCACGAAATACCCGATGAGGTCAAGATGGAGTACCTGGCGTACTACTTCAATAAG
>JAFGTG010000014.1 GCA_016934255.1 Sedimentisphaerales bacterium | reverse complement strand
TTGATCCACTTACTCTGTATCATGGTTTTTTCTCCTTTCATATGCTCCATTTCATGTTCGTGTCAGGGGGTACTATAACAGGAAGCTTTGAGAAATGAAAGCCGGGGTTTCATTCTTTTACGGGGAAATAATCCTGTTTATTTTAAATTTTCTCCCTACTTGACTATGCTCGTGTGGGCGGCGTCGAACATTCGGACGCCGCCGGTATCCAGCCGGAGGATCAGGCCTTGTTCGGGATCGACGCCGATGCAGTGGCCTGTGAAATTTTTGCCGTTAAAAACAAGGGTTATTCTGTGGCCCAACTGAATGCTCAGTGCCCGCCAGCGATTCGTTACTTTTTCAGCATTAGTTTGAGCTGTTTCGAGCCAGTCGTCAACAGAGGTTAGTAGTCTTTTGGCTAAGGAAATGCGGTCGGTTTGGGCGCCACTTTCAATGTCCATGCTGGTTACGACCGGCTGCAATTGCCTCGGGAAGGACTCTTTTTGCTGGTGACAGTTAATGCCGATACCGACAATATAGATTTGAGATTTGAGATTTGAGATTTGAGATTTTGATTCGAGCAGAATGCCAGCTATCTTTTTGCCGTTCAACAGAATGTCGTTCGGCCATTTGATTTTTGCCTCGCTTTTAGCCGGTTTACCGATGGTCTCCGCAACTGCGACAGCGGACGTTAGCGAAAGCAACTCGGCGCTTAACCGGTTCTCGATCAAGACGATGGAACAGAGGATGCTAACCGAATGTCCGCTGAGCCATTTGTTGCCGGCCCGACCTTTCCCGGCCGTTTGCTCTTCGGCAAAGATGGCCAGGCCATCGTGTTTTCTATTTTTTGCGTATTCGGCGGCAATGGTTTGAGTGCTCGACGTACTATCGAATACGAGAATTTTTTTCCCGATTCGTTTCGTTTTCAGGTTTGCGTTAATCTTGTCCGGATCCAGCATGAATAAAGAAAATTAAAAATCAAAATGTAAAATTAAGGAAGTCATCCGCCTTAGGCGGATTCCACAATTTTGATCTTTCATCTTTGATATTTGATTTTTCTTTTCTTGTTTACCGATCGAGTCCGATATCAACGGCTTGAGCTGAATGGGTGATGGCGCCGATGGCGATTCGATCAATGCCGCACTGGGCGACGGCCGACACGTTGCTCAGGGAGATATTCCCGGAGGCTTCGAGAAGCGGTTTCTTTCCTTTGCCGCACATTTCATCCCGCATCTCGACGGCGTGTTTCAACTGCCATTGCCCCATGTTATCGAGCAGAACGATGTCGATCCCCGGGATTTCCAGGACATAGTTTAACTGATCATCGACGTGATCCACCTCCACGGCGATGAATCTAATACCCTTGATTTTTTGTGCCTCATCGATAATTTTTCGCAGTTTTGACTGAAAGTCTTTTCCCAACTGCGCCAGATGGTTATCCTTGATGAGAATGCCGTCGTATAATCCGATACGGTGATTGTAGCCGCCGCCGCAGCGAACCGCGTACTTTTCGAGAATGCGCCAGCCGGGCATTGTTTTGCGGGTGTCGTAGATCTTGGCCTTCGTGCCCTGGATGGCCCGTACGTATTTGCGAGTGGTTGTGGCGATGCCGCTGAGGCGTTGCAGAAAATTCAGCATCACCCGCTCGGCGCTGAGCATCGGGCGTAATGGTCCTTCGATAACACCGAGTTTGTTGCCGACGTGGGCCGGCTGACCGTCGTTGATACGAATCGTCAGTTCGAGTTTCTCATCGTAGCATTTGAGAATTTCTCTGGCGATATCCATCCCGCAGACGATGATTTCCTCGCGTGAGATAATCGTTGATTTGTCGATGGCGTCGTGTTCGAACAGTAGCTCGCTCGTCAGATCGCCCTGTCCGAGATCTTCCTCGATAGCCATTTGGATCAGAGGCCGCACCTTTTCAATGTTCATCTTTTTCATTTTGCTGTGAAACCACGGATTAGAAAGATTTCATGGGTTTATTTTTCTACGTTTATAAAGAAATGTCACGATGTTAGAATCACTTTCTATTCGATCTTGTGCGTGGCACGATCGGCTTTTGTCTTTCTGATTTTCTACACTTATTACAGATTAATTTGTTAGGACAACCCGTATCAGAGCCGCAGCTAAGACATGGGAATTTCTTTTCTTTAATTTCCACTAATAATTACCTCCTGCGGTTGACAAAGAAATATCTCATTGAGATCGAGTTCTTTGTTTACCCGATTCACGGCAACCATAATTTCTAGATTCACAATATGTTGAAAATTGTAACTGACTAATGCATCGGCTTTCCAAAGGGTGGCAATGGCAATATGAAGCGCATCGGCTTTGAAATCTGATGGGACTATCTTTCTATTACAGTAGGTTTCAGCAAGTTGGGTTGCTTGCGTTTTTAAGTTTAGTTTGACCGCTATTAATTTTGATATCTCAACTTGATGCCAGAGTTTCTTAGCAATATGATTCGGCGCGGATTCAATCTCCTGTTGAGTTACCCAGGAATATGCTCCTATAAATTTCCCCTCGGCTATCTGATTTAAGAGAAGATTGACTTCCGCAAAGCGCCCTGGATTCCTCCGATTTGACGACCAGCCGAATATTGACGAATCGAGATATAACCGTAACTTCTTCATTAGAAAGCCTTATTTTATTCGTTCGCACGATTCATGCTGGTATTATCGCAAGTTTCAATTCAAAAACAAGCACGTTGAATAAGATATTTCGCATTATTCTTGCAATGACTCCGATTCTTTCCGCCTGGATGGTGTGTCCTTATATTTTACCCTCACCGTTTCGGCGAAGAACTTTTCTTCTTGTTTATCTTCTGGCGTTTCGTCGCCAAGAAGTCACTTTTCTTTCGTTTCGAGTTAACAATCACCAATTCCGGCAATTCTTTCAATTCCCGCAACTGGTCCCGCAGGAAGGCGGCTCGCTCGAAATCCAGGTTCTGGGCGGCTTCGAGCATCTCTTTTTCAATCTCCGACGCTAACTCGACTTTTTCGTATTCATTGGTCCCGAACTGTACTGCCTCGCGAGCCGTCTGGCGTGCCTTGATCTGCTGAGCCAGGCCCGAACGGATTTCTTTTTTAATCGTTTTGGGCGTAATATTATGTTCTTTATTGTATTGCAACTGAATTGTACGGCGTCTTTCAGTCTCATCAATCGCTTTCTGCATCGACTGGGTCATCGTATCGGCGTACAGAAAGACCGTCGCATTGATATTTCGCGCGGTCCGGCCGATGGTTTGGATGAGTGACGTTTGGCTTCTTAGGAATCCTTCCTTGTCCGCGTCGAGGATGGCGACGACCGAGACTTCCGGCAAATCCAGGCCCTCTCGCAATAGATTGACACCGACCAGCACGTCGAAGTTGCCGTGACGCAAGTCCCGTAGGATTTCGATCCGTTCGAGGGTGTCGATTTCACTATGGAGATAACGGCATTTGAAGCCTTTTTTCGTAATATAGCTCGACAGGTCTTCGGCCATCCGTTTGGTCAGAGTGGTCACGAGCACGCGCTCTTTCGCCTGGACCCGTTCTTCGATGAGGCCCAGGAGGTGCGGGACCTGGTCGGCGGCGGGGTGGACGAAAATTTCCGGATCGAGAAGCCCGGTCGGCCGGATGACTTGCTCGACGACCTCGTGGTTGCAATGTTCCAGCTCGAACGGCGCCGGCGTGGCGGAGACGAAAATGACGTTCGCCCAGCTTTCCTGGAATTCCTCGAAGCGCAACGGCCGGTTATCCAGCGCGCTGGGCAGCCGGAAGCCGTGCTCGACGAGCGTTTCTTTGCGATGCCGGTCGCCGGCCCACATCGCCCGCAATTGCGGAATGGTGACGTGAGATTCGTCGATAAATAACAGGAAATCCTTGGGGAAATAGTCGATCAACGTATAAGGTCTTGCTCCCGGGGCCAGACCCGCCAGGTGCCGGGCGTAGTTCTCAATCCCGCTGCAATAGCCCACTTCCTGGATCATCTCGATATCATACATCGTACGCGCCTGGAGTCGCTGGGCTTCCAGCAGTTTGGCTTCGCTTCGCAATTCAGCCAGGCGCTGTTGTAGCTCGGCTTTGATACCTTCGATCGCTGAACCGATCCGGTCGCTCGGCATGACATAATGCTGCGCCGGATAGACGAAGACCTGATCTTCAGCCGCGAGGATCTCGGTCGTGACCGGGTTGATATAGCTGATCTGCTCGATTTCATCGCCAAAGAACTCGATACGGATCGCGAAGGATTCATACGAGGGATGCAGCTCGATGACGTCGCCCCGGACGCGGAATGTGCCCCTCTGAAAATCGATGTCGTTTCGGGCGTACTGAATGTCCGCCAATCGACCGAGTAATTCGTTTCTCTCGCAATGATCACCCGTTCGGATGGCCACAACGGACGCTTTATAATCCTCCGGCGAGCCTAATCCGAAGATGCATGAGACGGAGGCGACGATAATGCAATCCTTCCGCGTCGAAAGGCTGGTCGTCGTAGATAGCCGGAGCCGGTCGAGATCGTTGTTCTTCGATGCGTCTTTTTCGATATAGATATCTCGCTGGGGGATATATGCCTCCGGCTGATAGTAATCATAATAGCTCACGAAATACTCGACGGCGTTCTCCGGGAACAGTTCCTTGAATTCCTCGTAGAGCTGAGCGGCTAACGTTTTATTATGTGAGATAATCAAGGCCGGTTTTTCCTGCTGAGCGATGACATTGGCCATCGTGAAGGTCTTGCCGGACCCGGTCACGCCCATCAGGGTCTGAAACCTCTTGCCTTCGCGCAGTCCCCAGTCGAGCCGTTCGATGGCATCCGGCTGATCGCCCGCAGGCTGAAACGCCTTGTTTATCTTGAATACACCCATCGTCCCTGTCATTTTAGTCGAAAGCGCTCCAAATCTCACGTTTAATTTAGACGTAGGGGTGACCCCATGGGATCGCCCTTATAAACTCATCGCGGATAATAGAGTAACCGCACGGGATTGCCCATTAACGACCAGGGCAATCCTATGGGGGTGCCCCTACTGTGGAAATGTGATTGAGGCGAGAAGGGCCCTTCCGTATTTTCGCCAGAGGCTTTCGGAATCGAGGTCCGAATCGTCTCCCAGCAATTCAACCGTGATGATGGGGATTCCCTTCGTCTCCCCGGCGTACGAGCCGAGCGAGCCGGGCCGGGCGCCCAGCTTTTTAATGGGCAGATCGCAGTATTGAGCCATGTGATTGGCTAATTGTTGGCCGGGACCGTCGTAATCGATGCAGGCCAGAGGCTGGTGGATGCTGACAATGCGATCCGGGTTATATTGCTGAATAATTTTATAGATGGCGTGGGCCTCCGGTTCGGAAAGCGCTTCCGCTCCGCCCGGTACTTTGTTGCTTCGGTTGGCCGCTATGAAATTGCGATTCAAATCCACGTTGTTCACGTTATGGCGCGTCCCATTCGCCAGGCCATCCGGATTTGCCACGGGTAAAAGCACGACCGTCCGTCCATTTAACATCTCACGATTTTGCTCAAGATGCTCGATCAGCCGGCGAACGAGCGGCGTCCCGGCGGGTTCGTTGCCGTGAATCGTCGCAAGAATGAAAATCACATCGGGGCCTTCACCGAGCACCAGGTAGAGCATGGGCCGACCTTCGACAGACGAGCCGGCGATGCGGTATTGTGGCGGGAGGTTGGTTGTCAGCGGTCGAGGCGAATCCACGATCTGGGGAAAACGGACCGGCTCGCCGCAGCCGGCGAAAACCAAAACCGTTAGCAGAACGCCGATCTTTAAAACAGCCGTCCATTTGTAACTCATGTTCAGATTCCCTTCAGGACTCATGCCCTCTATGTCTTTTTTGAATATTATAACCTTCAGCTATCTTGGTTAAAGAAAAACTCGAACTTATTGGAATTTGTTCTTCATCCAAGGATTTACATCGCCCTACATTTCAATTCGGGCCGATCGCCGAAAAAACTTGAGCCAAACGGTTCACACTGTTAGACTGGGCTGCATTGTTGCGATTTTTTTAATCCATTTAGGAATGTCAGATACTATAGGACCTTAATCGGGGTAGCCCATGAACGTATTACTTATTGGAAGCGGCGGACGCGAACATGCGATCGCCTGGAAGCTGGCTCAATCGAAACGCTTATCCAAACTTTTTATCGCCCCGGGCAATCCCGGTACGGCTCAATGCGGTCAAAATATCGCGATTGATGTCAATAATACGAAAAAGCTTCTGGAATGTGCGCAGCAGAACAAGGTGGAGCTTGTGGTGGTGGGCCCGGAAGATCCGCTGGCGGGGGGGATCGTTGATACCTTTGAGGCGGCCGGGATCAAAGCCTTCGGCCCGAGCGGTAAAGCCGCTCAGCTTGAAGCCGATAAAGCCTTTGCAAAACACCTGATGCGCTCCAGCAGCATCTCGACTGCCGAGGGCCGCTCCTTCGACCGGTTCAGCGATGCCAAAGCGTATATTGCGAGTCGGGACGAGCCGGTGGTAATCAAGGCGGCGGGGCTGGCCAAAGGTAAAGGCGTTTATGTGTGTGATGATCCGTCGGATGGTATCCTGGCGGCGGAAAAGATTATGCAGGACAAAATATTCGGTTCGGCGGGCGATACGATCATTGTCGAAGATAAGCTGTTGGGTGAAGAGGCCTCGATTCTGGCTTTCGTGGATGGTCGAAATATTTATCTGATGGAGTCCTCACAGGACCACAAGCCCATCGGCGACGGCGATACCGGACCGAATACCGGCGGGATGGGGGCCTATAGTCCCGCTCCCATTGTAACGGACGCGTTAATGAATCAGATTACGCGAGAGATTCTCGTGCCGGTGGTGGACGGCATGAATCGTAACGGCACGCCGTATAAGGGGGTACTATACGCCGGACTGATGATGACGGCGGGGGGGCCGAGGGTGTTGGAATTCAACGTTCGATTCGGCGATCCTGAAACGCAGCCCATCCTGATGCGGCTGAAAAGCGATTTACTGGAAGTCCTGTTGGCCACCTGCAACGGTACGCTTGACGAGGTAACTTTAAATTGGGATCCGCGACCGGCGGTCTGTGTGGTTATGGCGTCGGGGGGCTATCCGGGGGATTATGAGAAGGGCAAGATTATCACCGGTCTTGATGACGTGCGAGAGCTTGAAGACGTGGTCGTGTTCCACGCCGGCACGAAAGAACAGAACGGCGATATCGTCACCAGCGGCGGTCGGGTTCTGGGCGTGACCGCTTTGGGCAAGACGATTGCGGATGCGAAAGCCGCCGCGTATGAGGGGGTTGATCGAATCACGTTCGACGGAGTGTATTACCGTCGCGATATTGCCGATAAAGCTATTCATGTCGCTTAGAACAGATTTCTTTTCAAAACGTATTGAAACCGAGTGCTCATCGTAATCGGTTTTGTCCATGGCTCGACTTATCATCCGACAATTGAGACCGAAAAGAATGATCCGCTGGCTTCTGGGCTGTGCGGTCCTGGTGGTTCTCTCCTGGATTTTTTTTATTCTGGCCGGGCGTGCTTTGTGCTATGTTGCTATTCGCCAGATCGGCGATCTGACCAATACGAAAATCAGAACCGAATCGGTGGATTTCCGGACCAATGGATCGGTTTATATCAAAAATCTTGTGATTCGTCCGTATGAGGAGCAAGGCGAAGATGGCACGATCATCGATGCGGAAATGGTTTTTGCACGTTTTAGTCTCCGCAGCTTACTAACCCTAAAGCCCAGGCTAAAAACCATTGACGTGAATGATTTTGTGGTCAACGCCCAATACAAACAGGATACCCACGAGTGGAACATTTCCGCCCTCAAGCTCAAACCTCCCAAAGGAAGCCCAGGCCAGATGCCTCGTGTGCGACTTAATTCGGGAACGCTGCAATATACCAAGATATCGAAAGGCCAAACCAAGGTGGCCGTTTCCGTGCCGATAACGGCACAATTCGAATCGGGCGAGGACGTGCAGGACGGCTACCGCTTTGACATTACGACGGCCACAATGGCGTCCGGTTACGGCCAAAGTCACCTCAAAGGAGCATGGAAAGCGGGAAACGTAACGATCACGGGCGGCATTTCATCCGTCGATGTTCCCGAGCTTGAGATGGCGTGGATTATTGATGTCCTGGCCGTCGAGTTAAAATACGATCAGAGCAACACCTATTCACTGAGATTAAATATCAAGGGTTTAAAGTCCAAGCGTAGTCCGTCCCTGGAGAGATTGTCGTTGGTCGGACCGGCGTTTCTGGAAAGATCCGGTCCCTTTGTCGCCCTGCAGAAATTTTTTAACCAGTATGAACCACGCGGACATGTCGATATCATACTGAAGGCCACCGGCAATTTGGATCGGCTCAATGAAAGTACTTTGAGCGGCGACATTTATTGTAAGGATGTCGAAGTTTGCCACTACAAGTTTCAATATCCGATCGAAGATTTAGTCGGCCGGATAGGCTTTACGGAAAACAGTGTTACCTTGTGCAATCTTCTCGGTAAGCATGGGGATGCCACGCTTGTCGTTAACGGTTGGTGCAGGGATTTCGGCCCCGATCGAAAATACCAAATCCAGATTACAAGCGACAATATGCCGCTGGACGATGATTTGTACAATGCGCTGACGGAAAAAGAGCAGGGATTTTGGTGTCAGTTCAACCCGACCGGTCAGGCGGCCATCGACTACTGGTTTACCCGTGAATCACCGACGGTCAAACGAGAGAAATTAGACGTCGAGCTCCTCGGCGTCGGGGCGACATACCACCATTTTCCATATCCCCTGAAGAATCTAAGCGGCAAGCTCACGTTTGAGGACAAAAATGTCGTTTTCTCGAACGTCACCTCGAAAGTGAACGAGCGTCAGATCACCGTCAACGGCCAGTTCACGACCCATAGCGAAGATCAGCCGACGTATGATATATCCGTGAACGTTCATAACATGCCGTTGGATTCCACGCTGGAAGCCGCCTTGCCGGAGAAACAGAAAGTCTTATATACGCGATGGCATCCGGGGGGGCTGGCCGATGGATGGGTGAGGGTTATGACGCAGGATTCCGGACAACCAGGTTTCGTCGCCGATTTATCTTTTAAGCAGGCGTCTTTAAAATCCGACCGACTCCCACTGGTCGTCTCAGACGTTTCGGCCAAGGCCGCCTTTATGCCGGATTGGGTCACGATCAAGGAATTCTCCGGCCGATACAACGACGGTTTGATCTCTTTAACAGGTCAAATCCAGCCCACTCAGCAACAAGGGCAGTCCTTGTATGATCTGGCAATCGAGATGAAACAGATGCCGCTCAATGATCATTTATTCGACCTCTTACCCGAGACGCTTCAGAAAACGGTGTCCGACTTCCAGCCGGATGGAAAGGTAAATCTCACCGCGCAATTAAGCAAAGAAAATCCGACGGAATATCCTGATTACGATATTCGTTTGGAATGTCTCGGCAATAGCATGATCCTCCAGGATTTCTGTTATCCGCTTGAAAACGTGACCGGCAATCTAACATTGGATCCGAATCGTATTGAATTGAAGGATGTGACGGCGGTCTTAAGTAACGATGTCTCGATGATTAATTCCAGGGCAATCCTTCATCTCAACGGTGAAGTGGCTCTCCGCGATGGAGAATTCAGAAGCGCCTTATTGGATCTTTCCGCCCGGGATGTCCCTTTCGACGATCAATTTGGCTTGTTATTACCTCAACAGATTCGGCCCTCGTATGACCAACTTTCCCCGACGGGATTGCTCGAATTAAACTTGCCTAAAATCCATCTTTTCCGAACGCCGGATGGTCAAAAAAAGATCGATTTTACCGGCCACGTCGCTTTAAGGAATTGTGGTTTCAACACGTCCGGCTCCGGCATTCGATTGAGCGCAAACTGTGAGACTGAGGGCCTGTACAAGACGGGTGAGGGCTTTATCCGTTGCAACGCCGTTCTCGATGACGGCACGCTCATGGTGCGGGGCAAGTCTTTCACGGATTTACAAGCCAATATCTCTTTCGATTCGGATTTGCGAATTTGGTCCACCGAAAATCTGTTCGCCAATTGTTATGACGGTAAAATGACCGGACGATTTCAGTTCCAGGAGCCGGGCGAGCAGCCCGGCCAGTACTTGTTACAAGCCGGTTTAGTCGATGTGGACCTCAAGAAATTCCTCTCCGATACGCAACTCGAACGGGCCGCGACAAATGGCCATACGAGCGGAATAATGAACGGTTCGTTGTGTCTCCATTCCAAAACCGACGATAAGGTTTCACGTATCGGTACATGCAAGCTCTTAATCAGCGATATGCAAGTGGGGAAGCTCTCGCCGCTGGCTAAGCTTCTGCAGGTGCTCCGGTTCACGGAACCGACGGATTTCGCTTTCGATCAAATGGTGATCGATTCGTACATCCAAAGCGACGGGCTGTTTGTGAGAAATCTCGATATGTCCGGCCAGGATATTGCCTTTTTCGGCTCGGGCCGAATGGACCTGCAAAAAAACAATCTCGATTTGATTCTAACGGCCCGCGGCCCGCGTCTCGTATCGGACACGCCTTCCGTTCTTCAATCCTTGACCGAAGGGCTCGGCCAGGCCGTTGTTCGAATGAGCGTCACCGGTGACTTGAACGATCCAAAGGTCAAAACCGAACCTTTGCCCGTTATTGGAGGAACGCTTCAGGTCCTTGGGGCAAGATCGGCTTCACGAAATTAATGAAATGATCGAGACCGGACTAGATCTGTGAATACGGCGTCGGCCGAAGAATGATATCGGTAATATTCGAGACGGTGTCCTTGTAAGCCGGATCGCCACTGAGTTTCTTCCATGCGGGATCCACGCGGAATACGTTCCATTTGGCGTCGCGATCC
>JAFGTG010000152.1 GCA_016934255.1 Sedimentisphaerales bacterium | reverse complement strand
GTTTCTCAACGGCTTATTTTTGACGGACGACTTGAATAATCCGACGAAATGGCAGATTCGTATGCCTTTTAGCGGGGCGACGCTTCGTGACGAGATCGGCCTGCGGCTGTCGCGATATACGCAATATACGCAGTATCCGCCGGCGGATATGCAAGGCTTGTCCCGGGATTTAGCGGCTATTCGCAATCTTTTGGGAAATGCGAGCGTTGCCCAGTTCGATTTGGAATTGCAGATCGCTGTCATTGATGCCCTGCAGAACTTCGGATTCGACCCCAATCAAAAGATTCGGTTTCGCAGCTCGACCAACGTTGAGGACAGCGAACTGTTTACCGGGGCGGGTCTGTACGATAGCTATAGTGGCTGTCTCGCCGATGATCTCGATCAGGAAGAAGACGGCCCGTGTGCCTGTGATGCCTCGGATCAATCCGAGCGGGGTGTTTTTCAGGCCATCCGCAGAGTCTTCGCCAGTTTTTACAATGACAATGCCTTCTTAGAACGGCTCAAGTACGGCATCAACGAATCGGATGTGGGCATGGCGTTGCTCGTTCACCACTCTTTCCCCGACGAGATCGAGCTGGCCAACGGCGTTGCGACATTGGAAAAGACCGGCGGCACATACTGGTCGGCCAATATCGTTTCCCAAAAGGGCGCCATATCCGTCACCAATCCACCGGCCGACGCGGTCCCCGAAGAAGTCCGGATCGATTATGGTTATCACGGGCCGTACTCGTGGCTGGTTCAGCAATCGAGCCTGGTGTCCCTCCGAGAGAACACAGTGCTGGAATGGGAGCAGGAGTATATCGAGCTTTATGAGTTATTAGTCGCGGCGGCGGAACAGTATTGTCAAGTTGTACAAAAAGAAGATCCCGTGCTGGATTTCGAGTTCAAAAAGGTTGCTCCCGAAGGCAAACTCATCATCAAGCAGATTCGCGAAATCCCGCAACAGGCCGACGACGGGTATGCCACACCCTTCCTGTTCGGTGAAGCCCGAATGTACCACACACTCCAGGGACGGGGTAGCAACGTCTTCACAAGCCACAGGCTCAAATCCCGCTGGACGCTTCAGCCGAAAAATCTCTGGCTCAGCGAGGAGAATTTGCACGAATGTATCTACACGGAGGCCCGGATCGAATATGTCGCCGGCGGGGAAGTCCGGGAAATCTCCGCCGACCTATCCTTATTGCCCGAAGCTGAGCATACCTACGAAGCGCCCCAGTGGGAATTCGATCAGTACAGGCTCATCGATGAGTGGCATTTTCCGAACATCTGCAACCCACGAAGGTATCAACTGCGCAGCGAACCTCTTTTCCAAAACGTCGTCCCGGACCCGATTATCACCTCGGACGAATTCCAAATTGGTATCGAAGTCGAACACGCCTTGCCCGTGCTCATTGATGATGTAAACACGACAACGTCTGAAGAAACGAGTCTTTATCAGCCCTGGCAACCTACCGACCAGGATGTCCTTGAAGAATGTTCGTTCGATGATCCTAACACCGGTGTATCCGTGACGGTACACTATTATATGCGCTGGAGTATGATGGGAGGCACGCCGACGTCCTTGCAAATCGAGAAAACGCGCATCGAAGGGCTGACCACCGAGCCTATCGTCCTGACCGGATACTTCTCCCAGAGTGTCGGAGGCGGAGCACACCTGTGCCCGAAATACTTTCTCTTCGAGCCGGCGCTGGAGCCGGAGATTTCACAGGCGATACTCGATGAGCTTGAGGCCAACAATATCCGACTTATCTACTACACGACCGGCGCCCGCGAATGTCGGCCCACCGAATGGCGGGACACGCCGCCTCGAATAATGTTCTATAGCTTCGAGAACATATGGGGATGTTCACGTAATGAGAAACAGAATCCTCTTCCGTGAACATCCAAATCATTTCGGACATTCATGCCCTTTTCGGGATGAGGCTTATTATCCATTGTCATGCTGAACGGAGTGAAGCATCTGGGCGGAAACTGTCGATACTCAGCCCAGATTCTTCGGCTTCGCCTCAGAATGACAGACAACAGAAGGAACTCGAGCAGTTTCTATAACTGCCCGGCCGTCCAGTAAATAGCGCGTTTTATCAGCTTTCGATAGTTGTCGTTCTCGTACGCCTTTGAGTCATGACCCAACTGGATCGTGCAGATTCTCGCTCTCTCGAAATTTCTTACCCAGCCGATGGTCCTATCGCTGGTCGGGTGATCGGTGGTCAGCAGAACGTGGTTGTTTTCGTCGAACCAACAGTTCTTGTAGGTCTCATCGTGGATTGTAAAGTCGTTCAGTCCTTTGGTGATTGGATGATTCTTGTCCGCGATTTGAACGGTAAAATCGACATCGTGAAGGTATGTACCGCCTTTATGCAGCGCGCCGCCTTCCGTGGTATCTTTCTGATAATATTTTGTACCAATGATCTGTTTGAATCTCGGAAATTCCTGGAACGCTGCCATCGTATGATGCAGCGCGACAACACCCACGCCTTCATCCAGCAGCCGGCTGAAATTCCTCCGGCGCTTCTGTGAGATATTTTGCGTCATGTTATAAAAGACGATCACGTCATAATCCCATCCACTGAGGTCCTCGAAGATTTCGCTATGGTCTTTCTGGGCCGCTTCGGTATATTGAATCCCCTCCATCTGGTCGAACATCTTAAAAAACGGATCGTGCTCGAAACTGTGTCCGCCGGTAATCACGACCACCTTAATCTCATCGTTCTCATCGTCGGCATCCAGCTCTTTGATCCGGATGTCGCGCCAGCGAACCTCGTATGGTTTGAAGTTCTTACCCACGCCGTGAACCTGAAGGCCGATGGTCCCCTTGGCGTCCATCGAGTCTTTCAGCTCAGCGCAAAGAACGCCGTTGACCCACGTTCGGATCAAGCTACCGTTACATTCGATACGGTACTTGTTCCACTCGTGGTCCTTGAAGGCATTTTTGGCGGCCGGGTCGTCACGTACTTCGGCGATAAAGAAGGCCCGGCGGGCCTCGTCATAAATTCCGCCGGAGGTGCCTGCCTGTGTCAGGGCGATTTCGACCTGATAGCCGTAAATGCGATCCGGCGGATTCTTACGCGTGCGGGGCTTGCCGTCCTGGCCCTGGAACACGAAGTACGTCTCGTCCTTGGCGAAATGGCTGCGAATCTGGACGCCGGAATTCAGGCTGGGATCGCATTTAACCTCGAATTCCAGAATGAAATCGCCGTACTCTTTATCCGTGCACAAAAACGAATTGGGGCTGCCCTTAACGGCGGTGCCCACAATCGCCCCGTTCTCGACGCGGTACGTGGCGAAGCCGCTATGAATGCTCCAGCCGTCCAGGTTCCGGCCGTTGAACAGATTCACCCACGGTCCGGCCATCGCACCGGCGCCAACCGATAACAATATCAACATACTGAATGATAGCTTCTTAAACATTGTCGAACGCTCCTTTCTTAAAGGCTACATTTGTGTTTATCTTAATTGTAAGCACAAGACGGTAAAACGCAAGCGTTTCGGTGGGAATCTCGATATCCTCCTCATGAGTTTGGGCCGCCTCCCGGATGTTGTCAGAATTTCCTGACTAATCCGATCACGATGGCCTCGATCCGGCAGTTGTCGGAATAGATGGGCTGAAAATGGTCGTTGGCTGGCTGGAGACGGACGCGTGATTTCTCTTTATAAAATCTCTTGAGCGTTGCATTCTCGTCGTCCACGATGGCGACGACCAATTGCCCGGTATGAGCGGTGCGGCTCCGGCGACAAATCACATAATCCCCCTCGTGAATGTCCTCGTTGATCATACTCTCGCCTCTGACTTCAAGAGCGAAGATATCGTTACTGTTTCCGAAGCAGGAATTCAATGAAAGAGACTCGATATCCTCAACCGCCTCCAAAGGTGTCCCGGCCGCCACTCTGCCGGCTAAGGGGATTCCAATCGATTCGTTGGATTCGATGGGTAATTCCGGATCGCTGAACGTGCTAAGCAATTTTCGCGCTTGCGAGGTCAACGTCAAAGAGCGTGCCCTGTTGGGCGAAGCGCAGAGCAGATCTTTTTTTCGCAGCTCGGTGATATGCTCGAAGACGGTGCTTCGGCTTAGCCTCAATTCGGACGCCATCTCGCCTATGGTTGGGGAATAGCATCGGTTCTCCTGAAAGCGCGCCACCATCCGCAGGAGCTGATGCTGGCGAGGCGTTAGCTGTACCGCATGCTTCGCTGTTCTGATCGGCATGAACGATTTTCTCCTTGTCACAATCCAACACATTCGAGTCAAAAGCAACACTGGGCCTCAGACCGAGAAAAACGGAAAAAATCTCAACGGTCGCGGCGAACAGTCTTATCAGGGGATTGGATCCTTCGCAGGTTTTGGTTGGTTCCAGCGGCCAATGGGCGACGAAATCGCCGCCGGGCCCGAACATACAAAGCGGTTCGATGTATCCGTTTGGCTTGAGCGTCATTTTCGTTCCATCCCTTCATAAATCTCAGATCTCAAATCTCAGATCTCAAATTTGAAGATGTTCGTCAACGATTGTTTCTATCGGCAAGACCCCCGAAATAACCCAAACAAAAACCGAACAAAGCCGGGAATTCTCTGAGTTTTTTTACTCTCTTTCGATTGCCGTCCTGAAAGCACGAATGATATGGGACCAGCCGGGAAAAAACTTCCCTTTTTCTCCAAAGGAGGGAGGCTTAGAAAGGCAATCAATATTGAAGGCGGGTATCAGGAAAACAGGAAATCAGGGTGTGGGTATCAGGTTATCAGGAAATCAGGCGGGTCAGTCCTACTGCGGTCATCCCCTGATAACCTGAATCCTGATCTCCACTTCCTGATATCCTGATAACCCGATCACCGCCTTCAGTATTCGATATTTCATTAAACTTCGTGTCTTAGTGTCTTCGCGGCTAAATTACAGGCTCCAGAACTCTGATTCTGTCCGGGCGGTCTTGAGATATTCTTTTATCTCGGCCACAATATCTGGGTGATCCCCGGCGATATTATTTTCCTCGCCGATGTCCTCTTTGAGGTTGTAGAACTCCAATTTGCCGCTGGCATTGAATTGGACGGCCTTCCAATCGCCCATGCGGACCGCCTGTTTGGATCCGCTCTCGTGGAATTCCCAGTACAGAAATTCGTGTAGTTTTTGTTGGCCCGACTGACCTAAAAGAGTCGGGAGCATGGAAAGGCCGTCCGTCGAAGAAGGACATTCCGCGCCCGTAAGCTCGGCGAACGTCGGAAGAAAATCCCAGAACGCCGAGATGTGATGGCTCACCGTTCCCGCCTGAATCTTCCCCGGCCAGCGCGCGATCAACGGCACGCGAATGCCGCCCTCGTACAGATCGCGTTTGTTCCCGCGAAGGGGACCGTTGCTATCGAAGAATTCGGGATTCGCCCCGCCCTCGCGGTGGGGACCGTTATCGCTTGTAAAGAGAACGAGGGTCTTCTTATCAATCCCCAATCGTTTCAAAGTCTCTATGACCCTGCCCAGATCGCGATCCAGACGGCTGATCATCGCCGCATGTCCCTTTTGCGGTTCGGGCCAATCTTTGTCTTTGTAGATGCCGTAGTCTGGGATCTCCATCCCTTTTTTACCGGCCTCGTTATTAGCGTGCGGCAAGGTCACCGCCATGTAGAGGAAGAAAGGACAGTCTTTATTCTTTTCGATAAATTTAAGAGCTTCGTCGGCGATCATATCGTGCGAATATTGTCCGCGCTCGACCGCGACGCCGGCGCCGTCCTCTCTTGGATTCGCCACCTTATTGTCCGGCAGAGGAATCCGCTCTTCGTTACGGAATAGGAATTCGGGATAATAATTATGGGCGTGCCGTTGGCAAAGATAGCCGAAGAAAGTGTCGAAGCCCTGTTTGTTGGGTATGCCGGTACTGTCCGGTCCGCCGAGTCCCCATTTGCCGGTCAGAGCCGTCGTGTAGCCGACCTTCTTAAGAACCTTCGGCATCGTTACCGTATCGGGCAATAAAGGTAATTGCCCCATCGGCTTGATTTCTTTATTGCCCCGGACATAGGTGTGGCCTGTATGCAACCCTGTCATCAACGAACAGCGCGAGGGCGCGCAAACCGTACAACCCGCATAATGGTCGGTAAAGCGCATCCCCTGGGCGGCCATTTGGTCGATGTAAGGCGTCTTGATTTGAGTCTGCCCGTAACAGCCCAAATCACCATAACCTAAGTCGTCGGCTAAAATGAAAATGATATTGGGCTTATCCTGGGAATCTTGTCGAAGACCGTTGGCGCATCCCGATACAGATAACACTGCCGCACTGCCAAAAACATGCTTCAAAAAATCTCGTCTGTTCGAGTGATAAGACATCGTATAAGGTCTCCTTTCATTCAACCACAATAATTTCATGAATCTCCAGTCGCGGTACGATGAGATGAATCTGACCCTCGCGGTATGTAAAATCAATCTTCCGTCCGAAGGGTTCCAGCGTCACCTTATCCGGCTTCTTGTCATAGCGGATGGATACGGACAACGGCCCTACCTCGGGGATATCATCGAATACGAAGACCTTCTCGTTTCCGTGCGGACCGGCTGTGTTGACTAAATTGATCGCCAGCTTCCCGTCTTTGCGATTCGCCGATACATCCACATAATGAGAGCCGTTTATCGTCACTAAAGGCTCAGGCATAAGCTCACGAACCAAAGCCTGCAACAATTCCCGTCCGACCGCGGTAGCGCCGTTACGATAGCGCTCGCCTAAATTCAAATACGTCGCAGCCAGTTTGCCCTTGCCATAATTCGTAATAGACGCCGCCGGCTCCGATGGGCTTTCCACGTCATTATCCGTGTGGACTTTACCGAGCGGCCTGGCTCGCTCGGATAATTCCGCTTTTTGGAATAGCGACTTAATCCCCGCCACCCAGCCATCGTATTCTAATCCGTTCACTCTTTCGGCGGCCTCGCCGTGAAGAACAACGCCTAATTCCTTCTCGAACAACGCGGCCGCTTTCGGGCCGACGACTAATAGGTTGCCGCCTCGATAGACATAGTCGAGCAATTCTTTTCTGAAGGCCGGGTCGATATATTCCCACTCCGGATAAACCAGCAACGGATATTCCTGCATCCGGCCGGTTAGGTGGTGCTCCATCACGATATCTACGACGTTTTGCGATTCGAGCAGGCTCTGGAGGATACCTCGTAACGGTACGACCTCTCCACCGTAGGCGGCGAACAGTTTTCGCGCCTTGCGATAGAATGCCTTGCCGGAATAGATCAAACCGACCTGTGGGACGGGCTTGGCCTTATGGCAAATCTGTTGTCTGGCCCGGCAGAACTCGGCTACCTGGCCCATCAGGTCCATCTGCCATTTGCGAACCGAGCCGTCCCGCCGTTGCGGGAAGTACGCCTGGAAACCGCCGCCCAGCGCGAGGACGATAGCCGCTTCCTGCTTTAACTGGGGAACGCTTTTCGTGCAGTAAAGCCCGTCCGTCCGTGTGAAACTCCATGCCATGAGGTCCCAGGGCTTGCCTTGATGGACCATAGAGCGCCCTTCGAAGCGAGCGGTGTTGACGCTGTCCATCGGTGAGAAATCACCGGAGATGTAATCCACGTCGATTGTTGCCGGCTCAGGCGTCAACGAGCTGTACATCCAGTTACTCGCAATTTGAAATTTCGGATTATGCTCATGGAGCACGGTGACGTAATGAGTAAGGTATTGACGAAATCCGTCCCGGCAAAATTGTGAAAACTCGAACCAGTACGGATCATCCGGTTTGCGGGGGATTTCTTTTATGCCGGTCTGTTTTTGAAACGCCTTAATAACGTGATCGGCGTAATCCCGCTCGGTGGCCCAACATTCGCCATCCACCCAGACGCCATCGACGCCATACTCATCCGACAGTTCTTTTAACTGTGGGATCAGCAGCTTATCCACGTAAGGTCCGTAAACCGAGGTGAGTCTCTTATCTTTTTCGCCCTTTTCGTTAATCCGCGCCCATTCAGGGTGAACCTCGACCGCCTTCGAATCCCACACACCTGAATAATGCAGGTAGAGCGCGACGCCCTTTTCCGCCGTTACGTGTCGCCAGATTTTCAGCGGATCTTTGACGAAGCCCGGCGCGGGATTCCCTACCTTTGTCGGATAACTCGAACGGCCGGGATGGCCTTTGCAATCGCACTGAACGTAATCGGGCTTGACCTTTTCGATGATATACTCGATCATCTCGCGGTCCACGCCTTTTCCGATTTCTTTGCAATCATCCCCGGCGTGAAAATCGAAATGCACGCCCAGGAAACTTTCCGAACGCCTCAGTCTCGGCGGATAGCTCTCGTTGTCCGTTCCAAAGACAGTGGCACTCACAGAAAGACAAAACATTAATACCAGAACACGTGTTCCTTTTGACATGTTAGACTCCAAAGTAAGAGATTACGCTAACGTCGGATAGACTTGCCGAATCGCGTCGATGATATACTCGTTGATTCGCTGGGTGTATTTCGGACCGACGCGAACCTGAACGAACCGATCGTAAACGTCCAGTGTTTGCTGGCAACACTCCGGGCCGTACTTGATTGCCTTGCCGTGCGGGCTGTTGTATGAGGGCCAATCCGGATGCCGGGTGCGTTTGTTCATGACGGATTCATGGATAGGCAGCAGAACCGATCCGCTGAGCCTGCCCGCCGGGACTTTTCTGTCTCTCAGTTCTTTGATGCAACGGTCGCGCATCGTTTTATCTTTCATCTTGAAAAAGACACTGTAACCGATATCGCCTTCCGGGTCGGGACGGTGACGCAGCCGGATACCGGGGAGGCCTTTGATGCCGTCGTAGATGGCATTGGCGTTGCCGCGCAGGTGAGTAAGCATCGTATCGAGCTTGGTCAACTGAGCGCCCAGCACGGCCCCGGTCAGTTCGTTCATCCGGAAGTTCTCACCCGCGAAGGTCTCCACCTGGCTGGGGCCGGAACGGTCCAGAAATAACTGACGGATCGTGCCCATATCATGGAAGCGCGCCGCGCGTTCGTAGATCAGTGGATCGCTTGTGACGACGGCGCCGCCCTCACCGGAGGTCATCACCTTATTGATCTGGAAACTGTAAATACCTACGTTGCCGATGGAGCCCAGCTTTTTCCCTTTATAGGAGCCGCCGACGCATTGCGCGCAATCCTCGAGCACGGCCACGCCTTTCCTGCGGGCGGTGTCCATGATTGGGTCCATATCGCACGGTCCACCGAGCAGATGGACGGAGATCACCGCTTTCGTTCGGGGGGTGATCTTCCGCTCGAAATCTTTCGGATCGATATTCAGAGTATCGTCAATATCGGCGAAGACGGGCAAGGCCCCTGCCTGAACGACGCACGTATAATCGGACCACCAGGTATAGGCCGGGACGATCACTTCATCGCCTGGCCCGACGCCCAGGCCCGTCATCGCGCAATCCAGCGCCGCCGTACCCGATGAGACGCCCAAACCGAAACGCGTTTCCATATGTTTGGCGAAATTTTCCTCGAAGTGTAAGACCTTCGTCGGCTCGCCCGGTCCCCAGTAACGGAAGGGAGAGGCGGATTCCCAGACATCGAGCAAGGCCTGTTGTTCACGTTCATCGAAGAATTGAGGTCCGATATATCCGGGGTTGATATTCGGCATGTTGGCGGCTTTTGAGCTTTCCCGGCCTAACAGTTTCCCGGGGCCGAAACTCATCGAGATACCGGGGACGGCCAGACAGCCTGTCCTTAAAAAACTCCGGCGGGTGATGTTTTGGATTTTCATTGTTTTCTCCTTTATTGGGCTTGACTGTTTTTTATTAGAGTCTGTATCGGCCGGTCCCGCGGCTTTGGGCCTTGAGTCGTGCGATATACTGGCGTTGAACCGGTCCGAAAATACCCACTGCGATGCGCATGATTTTCACTTCCACAAGATCGCCTTCGTTGATCTTTTCCATTTCCAGCGACAACTCTTTCAGATCGCGCACCGTTGCGTTATTAACCTCCAGGATAAGATCTCCTTGTTTAAGGCCCGTCTGATCGGCGACTCCGTCTCGGTCGATATCGGTCACAATCAGAATCGGATAGGCGCTTTGGAAACCGAATTGTCGCGCCACCCGGTCGGTCAGTTCGGAAACCCGCATGTGGAAGAATTGCTCGACAAGTCTGCGCCCGTCCGGCAGCGGCCTGTTTTGCATCTTTAATTCGACGGTTTGCCGTCGCAGACGGGACGCCGTAGGTCTTACATAAGTGACCTCGATGGGTTCACCGATATCCTTGCCCATCATTTTGATATAGAAGTCGATAACGCTCGTGAGTCGTTGGCCGTCAATTTCAAGGATGATATCTCCTGTGGCGATGCCCTTTTCATCAGCGGGACTGTCCTTGCTCACCGAATCCACGACCAGTCCGTTGTAGCCGCTCACCATTTTCATTCGCCCCATCGACAGACCCAACCGGACGCGGCGGAGCTTCTCCGGCATCAGCATATGGCTGAGATTATCGGCCAGCATGTCCACCGGGATGGCAAATCCGATGTTTTCCGCTTCCGCACGAACGGCGGTATTGATGCCGATCAACTCGCCGTTAATGTTTAGCAGGGGACCGCCGCTGTTGCCGGGATTAATGGGGGCGTCCGTTTGAATCAGACCCCGCAGCCAGAAGTCTTCCGTGATCTGAATGTCCCTGCCCACCGCGCTGATCACGCCGCTGGTGACAGTGTTGGCGTAGCCGTAAGGATTGCCGATGGCAATGACCGTCTCGCCGATCATCAGGTCGTCGCTGCGCCCCAGGTGAATGAACGGCAACTTCTTTTCGGCGGGAATCCTCAGAACCGCCAGGTCTTTACTTTCATCGGCGCTGATAATCTCCGCGGCGAACTCAGTGCCGTCGCTAAAGACCACCTTAATGCGTTCGGCGTTTTTTATCACGTGGGCGTTGGTAATCACATAACCGTCCTCGTGAACGACCAGTCCCGAGCCCAGCACGGCGACCTGTCTCTGGTATCTCGGCCCTCCGCGATCGAACATGTCCGGCCAGTCAAAGCCCTGCCAGATCGACGTGGTCACGAGACGCTCGCCGGCGATGTTCACGACGGCTTCATGCGTGTCCTGATAGACCTTAACGACGGGCGTTCGTCTGTCAAAAGTCGAACCGCCGCCGATACAAACCGATGCCGAAAGACCGACGACAAAGAGTGCATTCACGACGATAACTGAGACAAAATTGATACGTTTCACGGCTCTAACCTCCTTTAGATTTATTCTCGAATAAGTCCTATAAGATATCAAGGCCATTGGCCGATGAAGCGGCTTCTTGTATTCCGGCCATTATCATAGACCATTTCGAATTTCGTTTCAATGCCCTTCTCTGAGCGCTCCATGTCAACTTTTTTCCGCCAAAGACAGAAAATCTCATAGGCATTCGAGGCCGAGAACAAATCCAGCAAAACAGGAGTATTTTAGTATAGGATGTTATGGCCGGATGGGTCGCATGGCTGAAAAAAGCTGATTTCCGGACGATAAATTAGCTGAGTTTTCTTTCAGTCTCACGTTCAAACGGCCGATTTGTATGACGGGTATGATTGGGACCTATAAATGAAGCCATCGAACCATGACAACGTGAAAAAAGGGATTGGCACTCTTCAGCCGGCGACGGATACGGTAGAACCGAACAGAAGTATTACCACTACGATGCTCGAACATCTCGGCAGTATTGCGGGATCGTGCGGTGCCACGGCTGTCTTTGTCTATGTCGATGAGCTCAACGGAAATCCTTTGCCCGTTGCGGCACCGTCGGAACCCACACTTTATTTCGTAACCAAGTCCTCCGACGAAGATAAAATTCCCGAAGATTGCGGAGCACGATTCCTCAGAATTCCGGACGTTCCGCTGACCCGATTAGGTCAGGTCAAGATTGCCCTATTCCTGGCCTTCTCGAAAGGATTGGTCAAACGGGGCGATAAGATCGTCTTCCTCTGCGGTGTGGAAGAAAGCGGGAACCTGGACACGATTATTGTTACCGAAGTCGGCCGGGAGTACGAGATCTTCGCCACGGCTGAAAACGAGGCCGTGAACGGGAACGGTTCGCGCATCCCCCCCGAAGTGGTGGACCGGGTTATCGAGATTGCCTCCGAGCTCGGCAGCGAAGGGCGGGAAGGCAAACCGGTCGGGGCGCTGTTCGTCGTGGGCGATACGGCGAAAGTGTTGCCTCTAACGCGCCAACTGATTCTCAATCCGTTCAGAGGCTATCCGGAAGACAAACGCAACCTCCTGGATAGTTCACTGGAAGAGACCATCAAAGAGCTATCCGCGATTGACGGCGCTTTTATCATCCGAGCGGACGGCGTCATCGAGTCGTGCGGGACATATTTGAAGACGGCCAGCCAGGAGGAATTCGAATTGCCCCAGGGGCTGGGAGCGCGTCACCATGCGGCGGCCGGTATCACGTCCGTGACGAATTCGATCGCGGTCACCGTCAGCGAATCGACGGGGACAGTGACGATTTTTCGTAAAGGCGCCATCGTGACGGAAATCGAGAAGCCGAGAAGCATCGGCCGGCAGGCAAAGTCAATCAGTCAACGCCGCTCGAAGTCTCGCCGTCGTAGTAAAAGCCACCCCCCACAAGCCGAAGATTAGTGAAATCCATAGCTTAACGAGCCTCGCATCTACATCTTGTAGTTGACATCTCCAGCTTTCTTGCTACAGTATGTCAGTAGGAGTTTGTATTCGTTAGATACGAGCATACATGATTCACATACACATACAGTGAGGAATCTGAACATGAGAAAGACAGTTTTCCAATGGATGGGCCTATGCCTGCTTGTGACGACCGTTTACGCTTGTCCGGTACGGAGCAGTGAGTGGGTCTCCTTGTTTGACGGCGAGACGCTGGCCGGGTGGAAGGCCGGCGAGAATCAGGAAACGTTCAGCGTGCAAGACGGTATGATCGTGGCCCAGGGGCGGCGCAGCCATCTGTTCTACGTCGGTCCCGTGGCCGATCACGACTTCACGAACTTCGAGCTAAAAGCCGAGGTCAAGACCGCTCCCAAGGCGAATTCCGGCATCTATTTTCATACAACGTTTCAAGAAACCGACTGGCCAAAGAAAGGCTATGAAGTCCAAATCAACAATACACATCTCGGTAGCGGTTCCTGGCGCGAGCTTAAGAAAACCGGCAGTCTCTATGCCGTCCGGAATATTTTCAAATCCCCCGTCAAAGACAACGAGTGGTTTACGATGCACGTCAAGGTCCAGGGCCGACGCATCCAAACATCACTCAACGACCTGCTCGTCGTGGATTATATCGAGCCTGATGATCCCATCCGCAGGGATGAAAACGTCGGCTGCGTGCTCTCGCATGGCACCTTTGCCCTCCAGGGACACGATCCGGACAGCAAGGTTTGCTTTAGAAACATTCGCGTAAAAGTTTTGCCCGATGCCCCCAAGCCGAAAGACACCCGGCCCCAATCGGAAATTGACTACCAGAAAGAAATTTCCAAACTGAGCGCCGCCTATTTCCCCCTCGTCGATCTTCATATCCATCTCAAAGGCGGTCTGACGATTGACGAGGCCCTGGCCAAATCCAGGCAAGCGGGTATCACCTACGGCATCGCCCAGAATTGCGGGCTTGGTTTTCCCGTCACGAACGACGAAGGTCTCAAACGTTTCATCAAATCGCTCGAAGGTAAACCCGTCTTCGTCGCTATGCAGGCGGAGGGCCGGGAATGGGTCAATCTCTTTTCACCGGAAGCGATCGCCCAATGCGATTATGTTTTTACCGACGCCATGACGTTCACCGACCATAAAGGCCGGCGGATGCGCCTGTGGAAGCCGGACGAAGTTCACGTCGATGACAAGCAGCAGTTCATGGACATGCTCGTCGGCAAGATCGTGACGATCATGAAGGACGAGCCGATTGATATCTACGTCAATCCGACATTCCTTCCCGCGGTAATCGCAAAAGAATACGATACGCTCTGGACGCGCGAGCGCATGGAAAAGGTGATCCGGGCCGCCATCGAGAACGACGTCGCCATCGAGATCAACTCGCGGTACAAGCTCCCCAGTCCGGCGTTTATCAAGCTTGCAAAGAAAATGGGCGCCAAGTTCACGTTCGGCACGAACAACGGCGACGCCGAGCTCGGCACGTGCGAATATGCCCGCGAGATGGTCTGGGAATGCAACCTGACGAAGGATGATATGTTCATACCCGAACCTCGATGAGAAAGATAACGAAAAATGAATCGGAGAGAGTTTTTATTGGGCTCCGTATGCTGCGCAACGGGCCTGCTGAGTTCACGAGCGTGGGCGTCCACATCCGCCCGGCGTCCGAATGTTGTTTTCATCATGACTGACAACCACGGGGCCTGGACCCTGGGTTGTTACGGCAATCCCGATATCAAAACGCCCCACATCGACCGTCTGGCTAAAGAAGGCATCCGCTTCACTCGGGCATTCAGCTCGAACGCCGTCTGCTCGCCGACGCGGGCGACGTACCTGACGGGACTGATCCCTTCCCAACACGGTGTACATTGTTATTTGGGAGGCAATGAGGCTCAAATGGGCCCCGATGCCTACAGCACCATTGCGGAGTTCCGTTCACTGCCTGAAATCCTCGCCGAACAGGGATACGTTTGCGGCCTTTCGGGTAAGTGGCATCTCGGCAATAACATGCATCCCCACGAGGGATTCAGCTATTGGATCACGATGCCGCACGGCCATACGAGCACATTTTACGACGCCCAGGTTATCGAGGACGGCAAGGTGCGCACCGAGCCGAAATACTTAACGGACCTCTGGACCGAACACGCCGTCAAATTCATTAAACAAAACAAAGAACGGCCATTCTTTTTATTCCTTCCATACAACGGCCCGTATGGCCTCGGCAACTTGCTCAATAAACCATCTCGTAACCGCCACGCGGCTTACTATGCCGATAAAGAGTTACCATCCTTCCCTCGCGAAGCGATACACCCGTGGTTACGAGCGAATAAGCAATTCCTCAATAACGTGAACGCTATGCGTCGTTTCGCCTGCGAGCTCAGTGCCGTCGATGACGGCGTCGGCCAGGTTATGGAGACGATCAAGACGCTCGGGCTGGATGAGGATACTCTGGTTATTTTCGCCGGCGACCAGGGCTGGGCCGGCGGGCAGAACGGGATTTGGGGAATGGGAGATCATACACGCCCGTTGCACGCCTTTGACAGCACCATGCGTGTGCCGTTGATCTTCCGGCATCGCGGTACGATCCCTCCCGGCGGCGTTTCCGATTTGATGGTCAGCAACTATGATCTAATGCCAACCGTTTTGAATTATCTTTCTTTATCCGACAAGATGTCATGTGTGCCTAAGTCACCAGGCCGGGACTACTCACCCGTTCTGAGAGGGAAAGACTTGGGCTTTGAGTGGGACAACGTCGTCTTTTACGAATTCGAGATTGTTCGAGCGATCCGAACGGCCGAGTGGAAATACGTCGAGCGGCGCCCGGACGGTCCGCACGAATTGTATGATTTGACCAACGATCCGGGTGAGCGATTCAATCTGTACGGTCAGCCGAAACAAGCCGGTATCCAAAAAAAACTTCAGACGAAGCTCTATGAATTCTTCGATCGCTACGCCGATCCGAAATATGATCTCTGGCACGGCGGCGCGTCCAAAACGCACCTGCTCAGTGCCGGATAAAAATAGAAAAGTGCGAAGGATATTCTAATCTCGAATAATCTCAAACAACGACAAGATCAAAACCGGCTATCCGACTGAGGTCTTGCATTGGGTCGATGTAATCCCCGTAGGCCATTACGAGATGGCCGCCGTAATCGGCCATATGTCGGAACAAACTGAGGGTGTTCTCATGCTTTATCCGCACGCCGAGCGAACAACTGATTTTATCAACACCAAATCCGTCCAGAATCTCGCCCTTCGTCACAAGGATCTTCGTTTGACCCGGATTGGCCCGGGCGATGGTCACGACGTGTCCCTTGTCCGCAGTGAAATCATAGCGGAGGGTAACGCCCCAACCGCCCAGGGTGAAGTTACGGAGCTCGTACGGCAAGGGTGCTTCGCTGAAGCCTTTCATCTTTAGGCCGGGGACGTCGTGAAAGATCGTCAGGATGTTGTTCTTGGCGTCGAAAACCGGATTGCCCATATAAACCGATCTTCTGCCGAGATACGACAGGGCCATCATGGGGATCAGGGCGTTAATGTCGGTCTGGCATACGGCCGGACAGCCCTGGTCCTTCAGTAATGACAACGTCATACAAGGAGTAAACTTATACTTGGCGGCGATTTCGAGGGGACATATCTCCCGGCATTCAATGGTAAACGCATTGCAGCCGTGTCTTTTCATCAGCCTTTTCACGGCCAGATAGAAATAAACCGAATGGATTACGTGCTCTTCGGTCATATGCACAGCGTGCGCCTTGGCCATCAGATCGCGAGCCATCTTTGCCGCCTCTTGCCGTCCGGCCTCCGAGCCGACGACCGAATCCATTTCCTTCGTAAGCTGCTTGTTGGAGAGACAATGGTGTTGCATACCGTATGATGCATGTAATTGATCGAAGTCGTGAATCGCGCCGGCCAGACCGTAAGGCGCCTGCCCCGGCCGGTCCGTCACGATCAGGAGTTTCGTTTGAGAGAACGCCTTTCGAACCCACAGTAAACGCACCAGGTTTGCGAAATCCTCCCAGTCCAAAGCGATGTAGCTCTCGAAGCCCTTGTGTCTCAACGTCGCGGGCACATCGACAACCCAATCATTGCCGATGGTTGAGACCGGCTTGTCGAATCGCTCCGCAATCTTCAGGGCAATATCAGAGGCAAAGCCCCACAGCACGACGATCAAATCCGTGTTGTCGAGATCCTTTTCGATTTGTCGGAAGTACTTTTCCTCAAATTGGAACTCGACGTTTTTCTCCCGCACCAGCACTCGAAAATCAACCGGCTCAAGAATCTTTGCTTCTTTAGGTAATTTTCTATTCTTGATTTCGTCCTTGAATCGGTTGAACCGCTTTTCGCAACTTTGCGATTCGGCTTGATAGGTCAGGTTTTCGAGCTTGCCGGTTCTGCACGGACCTTCGTGGGCCGTTTCGTGAACCATACCGCCGACAACGAATTTGATGCCCAGTTTGGTCTCGAAGAGCGGATTCAACACCATCCATTCGGATTGGGCGGAAAGCTCGCCGCCGGAAGCGAGCGCTCCGAGCGCGCTTAATGATGAAACGGCCAGAAAGTCACGCCTCGATAGTTCGCCGAACATTCCACTATGGTTGGTGTTCATGATTCCCCTTTCGCAGTATGTACTTAAATGTTAAATACGGTTACGACTTATCCTGCCACTCGAAAAACTAATCCGTCGAGAACAGCCTTATATTCGATCCGCCTGGTTTTTATCAAGAGAGCGGCGGAGGCAAAATGCTGCTGAACGTAATCTCAGTCGTGGGTAGTTTAATGATGGCATAGTTGCGACCTCTCACCACGTCGCCGGGATTGATAATCCGAGCCTGCTCGCCTTCTTCTAAAAAGGCGTAATTCGTCGAGCCGAACAGGATGAAGTTCGTCTCCGGATGCTTACCCCTTGTTTCAAGAGATAGCCGGTGCATATCCATCTCCGATTTATCCAGGATCGTGACGCCCAATTCAAGCTGGATGTGGAACCTGTAGCCGCCGATGATAACCGTCGGTTCCTGACGGGGAATCAATTGCCAGTTGTCCGGCACGCTCGACGGATTTATCTGATCTTCCCTCAAAAAGTAGTGCACCGTAAAGCTGCTGAGCTCTTTTCGTCCGATGTCTTTGACGGAGATGTTGCCGCAATGAATGATATGCTTAATCCGTTTTTTCCTGAGCTGTCCGGCCAGTTGGGCCCAGAAGTTAACGTCCAGTTCGGAAATGTTTAAACTGTCGGAGATGATTCCGATGCTAAACGGTCGCATGACGGGCTTTGTCGTGGGGATTCTGGAAAATGTCGTTTGGTGTGTGTCGGTATCGATCACGGCGAATTCATATCCGTCGAATGAGCTTTCCACGGCGCCCGGATTTAAAAAATTGATAAGAAGATCCTGCTTGAAAATTTGGTGATGTGTGTGGCCGGAGAAGAGCCACTGAACGCAATCATAGTCTTTCCTGATTTCTTCGAGAGTTTTCGTTAATTCGGCTTCCGCCCCCTTCAGGAATTCGAACGCCCGCTTATGTCCGATGTAAAATCTCAATCCATTGGGCAAAGTGACAATTCGATCCCCCGGTACCGTGAATCTCCATCCGTTCGGAGGAAAGCAAAATTCCTCTCTATCTTTTTGTTCTTCGATCAGGGCGCAGACCACCGGAAGATTTCCGAATAAGTCCGGATTCAAATGTTTGGATTCAATATCTCCACAATGAAAGATGACTTCGACTTTTCGCTTCTTAAACTCTTTGATAATGTGTGGAATAGCATTTGCTCTATCATGATGCGTGTCCGAGAGAACTCCAATAATCATTACGTTACCTCCGTATCCTAAAGTGATTTGTCGCACGTTGGGCCTCGGCCCGCCTTACACTTTTTGCTCCTTAACGGTTAAACTCTGCGATAATGGGCACGTGGTCGCTGGGGCGCTCGGCGCGGCGAAGGTCTTTGTCAATGGTACAAGACGTACTCTTTGCGGCTAATGGTTTTGTCGCCATGATGTGATCGAGACGCCAGCCGAGGTTACGGCCGAAGGCGTTCGGCATTCTGTAATCGAAGAACGTGTATTCGCCCGGCCGATCACAGTGTTTTCTGAAAACATCGACGAAACCCCACGCCATCACTTGACTCAACGCCTCGTGCACCGCCGGGTGGAAGCATACGTGTCCTAACAGCGTCTTTGGATCGTACACGTCGATGGGCGTCGGCGCGATGTTCAAATCGCCCACCCACACCACGGCGTCGTCCGGTAAGAAGTTCCGCTGGAAGTAGTCGAGCAGGCGTCCAAACCAGTGGAGCTTGTATTGAAACTTTTCCGAGTCCGGCGAGTGCCCCTGCGGAACGTAGGTGTTGACGATTGTCAGGCCGGCGATTTCCGCTTGAATCAAGCGGGATTCGTCTTTAGGCTCATCTGGCAAACCATATTCGACGTGTTCGATGGGATGCTTGCTGAGGATGGCGACGCCGTTGTAGCTTTTCTGGCCTCTGAATGCGTAGCTATATCCTATTTCGTCAAAGGGCTCAGTAGGGAAATCAGCGTCCTGGACCTTGGTCTCTTGCACGCAGAGCACATCCACTTGACTTTTTGTAAGCCATTGGATCACAATGGGCAAGCGGGCACGCAGAGAATTCACGTTGAAACTGGCTATTTTCATTTTTAACTCACCAATCGTGTTTTGAGTCTTCGGATGGCGAAGAATCCCACGACAAGAATGAAAACGATCATGTAGAGAAAATCTAACAGAAGGATCGGTTTGTAGTCATTGATACATACGGCCCGAACCAGGCGAACGGAATGGGTCAGTGGAACGACCTCGGCTAAAGGCCTGATAAACGCCGGCAGATTCTCCACGGGGAAAACCACGCCGGAGAAGAAAAACATGGGCGAGAGAAAGCCGGTGAAGTAGAAACTAAAATGGTTAATCGTCTTGACGAAGGACGTCACGAACAGCGAGATCGTGCTGAACATCACCCCCGTCAGGAACCCGACGAACGGGGCGAGCAGACCGTAGGGTAACATTACAATCTTGAACGCAACGAGAATGCACAAAACGGCGAACGAGAAGAAGAAGCCCTTCGAGCCGGCCCACAGTATTTCGCCGACGATCAAGTTGTTGGCGGTCATCGGCGCCGCAAGCATGCCGTCGTAAACCTTCTCGAACTCCAGGCGCAGAAAGGTGCCATAGCTGCATTCGAAGGCGGCGGTGTACATGGCGGAAGTCACGAGCAACCCTGAGCCGAGATACTCGATGTACTTGACGCCGCCCATCGGCTCGGTGATATATTTGCCCAGGCCGAGCCCGATGCCGGCCAGAAAGATCAGCGGCTCCAGGAACGGCGGCAGTCCGTTGCTCAGCAGGTTTCGCGTATAAACGCGCATGTGCCGGAACCACACGGCGTAGAGCCTGCGGTGGAGCGGCGGATATAACGCGGTGTTACTGTCGGTCATTGAGCTGCCTCCCCGTCGCTTTCAAGAAAACATCTTCCAGATTTGTTTGTCGTATGAGGTAATTGCCGGCTTTGAGTTGTGAGTCCGCCAATTCTTTCAATATCTCGATATCGTCGCAATAATAGCGTGTCAGTTCCCTTACTGGATCTACTCTGATTCTTTCCGGAAGCGACTTAAGATCGATCTGCCCGGCCGACTCGATGTCGCGAACTTCGAGAACGTATTGTTCCATGTTCTCTACCAGAAGGTCGTCCGGCCGGCCTTCCATAATTTTCCGGCCCTTGTGCATAATCAACAGGCGGTCGCAAAGCTGGAACGCTTCATCCATATAATGCGTCGTCAGAAGGACCGTTGTCTGCTGCCTTTGCAACTGGCGAATCTTATCCCAGATCACGTGACGGACCTGCGGATCCAGACCAGTCGTCGGTTCGTCGAGAATGAGCAGCCTCGGGGAATTCAGAAGCGCCCGGGCGATGACGAGTCGTCGTTTCATCCCGCCGGAAAGCTCTCTGATTTTCGAGGTGGCTTTCTCGGATAGTTCGAGGAAATCCAGTAAGTATTCGATGCGCTCCTTCGCCGTCTTGATCGGCATGTTGTAGAACCGGGCATAGACCATCAGATTCTGGATGACGTTGAGCTCGTCGTCCAGATTATCTTCCTGCTGGACCACGCCGGATAAGTATTTTATGGCCAGTTCGTTTTTGGCCGGGTCGTATCCAAAAATATCTATACGGGTATCGCCGTTTTTATCCCGGAGGCATTTTCCGTAGATCATCTTCATGGCGGTGGTCTTGCCGGCGCCGTTGGGACCCAGAAAACCGAAACAACGGCCGGCCTCGACTGAAAAGCTTAAGTTCCGTACAGCCCGGATGTTGCCGAAGCTTTTACTGAGATTTTCTACCGTGATTACCGTCGTGGCCATCTTAACCAATAGCTTCCATTAAAGCCTTTTCGTAGCACGATCCGAATTTCGTTCGGATACAATACCACATTTACAATAGAATTGCAGCTATTGTTCAGAAAGCCTCCACACATTACGTGCCGTTAGACGGTTTGTCTTATTTCGTAAAATGATTGACGAGAGTCTTATAAAGACGGCCTGGGAAAGCATTCTCAATTTCTTCCACACTTTTGAGTCCGAAGATACACGCGATGGCAATAGGGTCGGCCCGATAGTCCGTATGGCCTTCATAGAAACCGTAGCGCATAATGTAGTAGGGGACCATTTCGCTGAAATGGAAGCGGGTGAGCTTCTCTTGAAGCTGAGTCATCTGTGCAACAGAAAGGTGAGCATACTTCTCCTGTAGGAATAGTCGTTCCGCATCGGTGAGCGTTCGTTGGACATCGATATCAAATCTGCCCTGAATTTCATCCTGAAATATGGAGGTCTGCCAGCCCTTCATACTTTCCGCTCGGAGTGTAACCTTGTTGCCGTTGTAGAGAAAGTACTGAATGTTGGAGAACCTTTTGAGCGCGCCCGCTTCGATCTCCTGGAGGAGCATGTTCCAGACGTGATAGACGGGCCTGGCCATTTGTGGATGGGTTAATCCCAGGGTTTGAACCAGGGCATTGTCACCCTTCAGAACCGAGAGGATATCTTCATCATTGGCCATGAAACCTGCCCCGGAAAACCTGCCGGGACGACCGATATACGTAATGACTTCGACCGGAAGGCCCCAGATTCTTTCCTTCCCATCCAGTTCCGCCTCGGCGTGGAGCCCGGTTCTGGCCAGAGCCGGGAAATCACCGCGATTCACGTGAAGCTGTTGATCTTTGCCATATACAGATGACACTCTATGACTGTAGTGTAAAGGCTTTCCATTTTCGATGGTGGCCGGTATGAAAACGTGTTTCCCGTTTTTCAGCATGGCCGTCAGAATCTCCATGCCTTGCTCCGTCACGTATGGAGAAGGGATAGTGGGTTGCTTTTCGAGTACATTGGGATATAGAGGATGGGGTCTCTGTTGACGAGACGTGTGAGAGGAGGCAGTTTCAGGCAGGGTTGCCGAGGGTGCGTAGTCGCCCCGGTCTGCAGATGTCGGCTGCGACGGAGACGATTCTGCGAAATAGCAGGCAACAACCATTATTGTAATAAGTAAACGTGCAACATTCGAACGCCACATTTCATATCTCCTAAAATAGTGGACTACTGTTCATGGGTTCGGTGGGCTCCTCTTGTCGATCGGATTCGAGCGAACTTCTCTAATAGAGCCTTTAACAATTTTTCTTCGAGTATATGCTATAACGACCGGCCAAGCTGGTCGGTTGACAGAAAATCAAGGAGTACAATTTTTTTGTATGTGGACTCCTGCAGAACGGTTCCCGTAAGCCTCCGGCTGCTGAAATTCTGTTTGTATGGCACCAATTATTTGAAAAACCGTGGACAGAGAACGTTGCAATCGACATGAATGATTGATATAATCGATTTGAGGCTCATAGGGCAAAAAAAAATATAAGCGAGGAGTGTTCTTATGAACAGATCAAGAGGCTTCACGCTGATCGAGCTTTTGGTGGTGATCGCCATCATCGCCTTATTGCTGGCGATATT
>JAFGTG010000151.1 GCA_016934255.1 Sedimentisphaerales bacterium | reverse complement strand
TGAAATCGCCGCCAGTAACAGTGAAGGAATCCAGAAAATATTGCATGAGGCTTACGAAAAGAATCTGCTGCGTGGCCGAAAGCTGTTGAAGGTTCGTGAATTTATTGAAAACCGGCGTGCCAAACTCAATGGGCAGGCGGCAAAGAAGAGTGAAAAATCTTTATCCTCTCATAAAATGCTTCAAGCGTATCGTAACGAAACGGCAAAGCAAAAAACCATCGTCAAACAGGCTCAGCTTTGTCAACGCCAACTATTATACGTCATCTCCGCACTGAAAAGGCTCTTCGTGGATGAGAACTTCGTCAATCTTCTGCGCGCCGAGTCATTGGACTCCATGCCGCAGTACTTGGCGGAGAAAGTCTTGAGAGAAAGGTAATACTATGGCTTCCAAAGTACCCATGGCGTTTCGATCCAAAGGAGTAACTGTTTCCCTGGACAATATCTTGCCATTGAAAACTCTTCCTCCCACCACACGCACAACAGCACGATATCATAGGATCAAAGCATCCATGCAGGAAGTCGGGATCATTGAACCTCCCGTCGTATATCCTCAAAAAGGTCAATCCGGCGTCTACATGATGCTGGATGGGCATCTTCGGCTGGATGTAGCCAAAGAGCTCAACTTCAAAAGTCTGTTTTGCCTGGTGGCGACTGAGGACGAGGCATTTACATATAACCACAAGGTCAACCAGCTTACGTCCATCCAGGAACATTTTATGATTCTTAAGGCGATCAAGAACGGTGTGTCGGAAGAACGCATCGCCAAAACACTTAACATCGAAATAGCAACTGTTAAGCAAAAACGAGATTTGTTGGATGACATTTGTCCGGAAGCGGTGGAACTTTTGAAAAACCGTCGAGTATCGGCGGGTGCCATTCGAGAAATGAAACGCGTCAAGGCCATACGGCAGATCGAGATGGCGGAATTGATGGTCTCCTCGAACAACTACACCACGGTTTACGCCAAATGTCTTTTAGCCGCCAGTCCACCGAATCAGTTGGTTGAATCGGAAAAACAAAGCATGTCAAAAGGTTTGGAAGAGCGGGATATCGCCCGGCTCCAAAGTGAAATGGAAAATCTGGAGCGGGATTTCAAGCTGGTGCAGGAAGAGTACGGCCAGAACATGCTAAATCTTGTAGTCGTGGTTGGATACCTGCGAAGTCTTCTGGATAACGCCGCCGTGGTTCGTTTCCTATCGCAGGCGGAACCGGCAATGCTGACGGAGTTCCAGCGGATTATTGATACGTCCGATCTTCGTGCCACGGGTTGAAAACATGACACTGGATTCGCTTGAGTATTTACAAGGACTTACATGCGAAAGTGTCAAAAAAGCCGTATTTCCCATTCTGCGCCTCCGCCTATGGCCAAGAAGACAAACCATACAATCAAGCTGCCCGACGATGCCATCATGGTAACCAATTATCATGATCTGGGGTGCTACCTCGATAAATTCGCCGAGGGGAAACTCGATTTAGTGCTCTTGCTCGGACCGCCGGGTATCGGCAAGACTGAAGCAGTCAAACAGGCGCTGTGCCTCGAAGGGAATTTTTGTGACAAAGCCCTGTATATCGAGGGTCATGCACAACCCTTTGGCTTATATCAGGAACTATGGCGTTATCGCAACAGGCCGATCGTTCTGGATGATTTGGATCGTCTTTATGCCAACTCTGACTGTGTCCGCATCCTCAAACCCCTGTGCAACACCAGCCGTAAGAAGCGAATCAGCTGGTTGAGCAACGCCGTCGCCACTATTCCGGAGTTGCCGACAGAGTTTACTACGGACAGCAAGGTGATTCTGATCGCCAATGAATGGCGATCGGTCAATGGAAATGTCCGGGCGTTGGAGGATAGGACGATTATTCTCTGGTTCAATCCCACAACGGAAGAAATCCACCGAAAGACCGCCGAGTGGTTTAATGACATGGAAGTGTACCGGTTCATCGGCAGTTACCTTCCGCATATCCCTCAATTGTCGATGCGGTATTACGATAAAGGCAAACGACTTCGGGAGGCTGGATTCCTGGATTGGCGGAAAAGCCTCTTGCAGATGATGCTTCCCAACCGAACCATTGCCGTGGTTGCCGGCCTGCAACTCGATTCCCGATGGACAACGGACGATCAGCGAATCAAACAGTTTTTCACCGAAACGGGATTGTCACGGAGTACCTACTTTCGGGTGAAAGCCAAAATACCCCAGCCGATCGAACCACCAAGGAATATTCTTCACAGACCGATTAAATTACGATTGGTTGGAGACGATTCGTAACGGTTTATCACTTGATCCCCCAGGTGTCTTTTTGAAAAACACATAGTAGCCGGGCCGAGGTTTGCGGATGAATTCGATCATTCCCTGTTTCGATAAAACAGCCAATTCTCGTTTGGCCTGCTTGTCCTTGATCCCAAATTGTTTTTCTACCATGTCACGGGTGAGTTTTACTCCTTGCTGGAGCTGGTTGAGAATCCAACGCTGTCGTTCCGATAACAACTCTTGCTCGGTGGAAGTCGTGTCGGATAATGGGGTATTAGCGGGGGAGATATTAGGTAGGGGAGAGTGCATATTTGGTACCGGCGGATCGACATCGTGGTTTTCAATGATCAGCCACTCCGCCAGATGGTATCCCTTGTTGCGATTGGTAATCACCCCTTCGCGGCCTACTGTGACATTCGCCTTTTCCGACATCGTATTGCATATTTTTTCTCGCATGTCGTGGATGCAAGACGCGACGGCCCCTTCTGTCAGTTGGCCTGTCGGATCAACCTTGTTGGCCAGCTTAGGAGCACTCAGATGGGGCAATTTCCCGTTGGGGCGCGGGGTTCGCAATACCTGCATAACCTTCCACGAATGTCCCGAAGCGTCGGATTCAAGAATAATCACACCATTCAATTCGATATGATCGGCATAAAACGATAATGTTCCACCCCGGAAATCCATCGGAGGATCGGCAGGCAACGTCCCGGGCGGAAACGTGTTTCGATGCTTCTCCAGCACACTCTGAATCACCTGCGAAAGACTTTTCCCCGATGCCCCGTCTCCGAACGGTTTGGAGATGAAATCCATTGCCCCATTGCCCAACAGTTCGCGGACCAGGTCCAGTCCCTGTTTGTGGTGTCCGGTCATGACGATCACGGGCAAAACACCTCGCCCCTTGATCTGTTGTATCTGGTCAATGAGTTTCCTGCCGTATTCAATTTTGGCGAAGCCACGGCCCGTTCGAGCGGGAATCTCCAGGTCGACCAAGGCATATTGAAAACGCTCCTGTTCCAAAGCCTCGCGGGCCTCCTGCTGACTCTCGGCCCAAACATGGTTGTGGTCCAACAGGCCCAGTACGTCCTCGATCTCCTCGCGGATTTCCAAATCGTCCTCAACCACCAACGCCTTGATCTTTGGATTCATATTACTTCCTCCAATATGCAAGATTGCGTGCGCGGCAGCGTAATTGTCGCCGTTGTTCCAACATCCTCGTCGCTCTCGAAGATCAACGTGCCGCCATGGGCTTCGATGTACCGCCGTGCAAGGGGTACGCCGAATCCGGTGCTCTTGCGTTTGGCCTTGTTTCGTCGACGAGGTAAACCCGAGGAAAGGTCGTCCATATCTTCGGCAGTCATACCCATACCGTCATCACGGATGACGATTTCCGTGTCACTCTCACTGTTGCATGCAGTTATTGTGATTTTCCCACATCGCAGTTGTTCGTGGCGTTTCATGAATGATTCGTAGGCGTTTTTCACCAGGTTAGTGACAGCCAGAACCATCAGATGTCTCGATAGCCGAAGACGTAATCCGTCAGGCACCTCCAGTTGCAGAGCCACCATATTAGAATCAAAACCAAGTTCCTCAATGTTCTTTTCCGCCATGTCACAGGCGATTTTTAATACTTCCGCCAAATCTTCCGGCTGCTGCTGGATGGGAAGCGGTTCTGTGTATCGTTCCATATCACTGACACACCGATCGATAAAGTTCAGGCTATCGACAATCCTGCCGGCCTTACGTTGGGCGGTTATTAAATCGACATCATCATCCAATGCATCGCTCAGCCCACGCGCCGCAGGTTGCAAGTGAGTCAGAATACTCCTCAGATCGTGGGCCATCGCCCCGGCCAGCAGATTAAACCGTATTTCACTGACGGCTATAACGTCTTCGACCGCATCGGAACCGTATTTCTCGCGTATCTTTGAAAGTCGGCTGATCAACTGCCGGTCACCGACTTCGCGTTTTCGGTTTCGCCGATGGTCACGCCGTCTCATGGCGTAGCTCTGTTCGGCGGAGCGTTTCACGAAGCTATTGGCGTCGGCGAGGAGCTTGGTTGAAAGTTCGTCGAAAATGGAATCTTCAATCAGATTTAATCCGTTAGCGATGACTTTGCGGACTTCCCACTTTGAATCGTCAACCAGCCTTAGCAGTAACTGCCGTATAGTGGGCGTGGCCTCAACGATCTGTCCGGTTTTGAATGCATCCATCAACGTCTCGGCCATGGTAAGGCGCTTTCGCCAATAGTCGGTCCCACCGTCCAAGTCGGAAAGCATCTCATCCCATACGTCCACCATCATCGAGCGTACCTTTCCCGTCGTTGGGCGAACGCCTCCTCGCCGCCTTCGAGCAGATTGATGATTTCCGGTTTGCAGACATCCACGTCACCCTGATTCAGCAGCCATGATTTAGCACCATCGGAGGTTAAGACGAACACGCCCGCCGCGTCTCCTAAAACGGGAATATTTGGATTATGGGTAATCAAAATGAGCTGGCGACCGGTCTTCACGCGTCGCAAATTCTCGACCACCGTTTCGTAGATGAAACGATTATCGAGATTGTCCTCGGGCTGATCGACTAGGAGCGGATTTTCGCTTTCCATCAACAGAATAGGCAGGATCGTCGTGCATTTCTGACCGGTGGAAAGCGAGAGGGAATCCTTCCAGGCATTTCCGTCATTCAGTTCAATGCAAGGCCGATCCACCAGATCAACCGTCTCGATCTTGAGCAGCGTCTCCATGTCAGCCAAGGTCGAGATAACCTTCTCCGCCTGGTTATCATTCAACGCCGCCTGCTTCTGCAAACCCTCCGCATCCTGGCGACGAACAAATTCGACCAACTCGGAGGGTGCGACCAAACCGGCGATTTTTCTGGCAACCTGATTTTGGTTTACACCCGCATGGCGCAGCACGTCGGCCAGCATGGATACATACCGGTCGCGGTTCTCATCCTGAGCTATTTGCACACGTACCGGCGAAGAAATCTCATCGGTGATACGCTTGGCTACCGACTGGCGAAGCTCAAATCGCTGGTCACGCAGATGGGTCAGTCGGTCGATCAGCACTTGCCGGTCCTGTTGCAGCTTATCCAGCTTGGCTTTCAAAGCGACATGCTGATGCTTTTTACCGAGAAGGTCGTTTCGCCTTCGTTCCCATTCGGCTCGCTCCGTCGCCAAACCCTGCGCCTCCTTGAATTTCGTTATCAGATCGCGAAATGCTAGTTCCTGCTTGTCATGCTGGGTTTGAAGCTCTTGTGCCCTCTCATCCACATCGGTCCGCGCGCTGATCAAAACGGCAACAGCTTGGCGAAACAGCTTATCCAATTCTGTACCCGCTTGGTGAATCCGCTTCTGGATCGTCTGCAAGATTTCGCCGTTGGGGCCTTCGAGCACTTCATCAGTAAAAAATCCATCCATCCCGCTTGTGAATCGGCCGTCAGCGTCACTGAGCCATTCGATATACTCATTGAACAATTTGTCGGCGTCCTCCAGTACGCGACATTCGCGATCCCGCAGTGCCTTGTGCGTTTGGGCGGTATTCATTTCTCCAGCATTTTCGTCGCCGGTATCGGTTAACTTTTCGATACGATCCTCGACGATCTTGAGTGTAGTTAATTCATCGGCGAGCTTGGCCAGCGTGATCTGGGAGGGCACCATCGTCTTTGCGTTGGCTTGTAGCTGAGCGTGCACCTCCGCGATTGACGTTTCCAATTCGTCCATCTCCTCAGCCACGAACGTGTCGATCAGGGCTAATTGCGATTCCGGGCTGTCGGCGATATTTTCTACCTCGTTCTGGCTGAAAATATCGGCACTGAAGATACCGCCCGAGTTGATTGTAATATCAGTGGGCTGGCCATCCGCCGTCAGAACCAGTGGATTCCCGCTGGTCGTCCGATCTACGATATACTCCAGCCCGTCTTTGGTCTGGATAGTCAGGCGGATTCTACCGTCGCCAAGATTTTGTTTGATGAGATTTTCCACCCGACGACGGCAAACCTGACCCACCTCACCAGTTGGAAATCCGTCGAGTGTATAGCGAACGAATTCCAAAACGGTCGTTTTGCCCGTCCCTCGATGGCCGATCAAGCAGTTCAACCCGTCGGCAAAATCGATGTTTAATCCATCCAGGAATCCCCCAACCACAGACAGAGATTTCAAACGATGGCACGTAGTTTTTGTACAAATCATCACACGAACTCCTTTCCGTCTGTCGGAGCAACTTCTCGATACGACGATCCGACATCGCGCGGACTCGGCGCATAAAGAAATGAAGATCTTTATGACAGACAAGATTTCCCGGTGGCAACCGTTGTCACGCCGTTACGAACCGACGAGGTGTCTCTGCCTACCAAGTACAAATTTTACGGTTGTTCACGGGCAAGTCCCTGGCCCAACCCGCAACATCCCTATCGCGATGATGAATACTACCCAAGCCGTCATAATGTGTCAATAAAAAAGTAAGGAATATGTTAGGAATCCTGTTTTCCGTGATTCACCCATCAAATTAGGATTTTTTTGAAATATGAAAATTGGCATACCCAATCAGTGGGTTGCGAAAGATACTTTATTTATGCATAATCACTTGCTGTCATATCGGGGTTTGGAGAAAGGGATACGCACTACCCGATGTCAGGCGTTGATCGACGCCATTGAAAGTGGAATCGTCAAAGTTCCGCGCGTGCCGGTGTCTGACGATGCGATGAACTCTGATTTGCCGACGTATCGCAATATCTGGTTGCGAATCCGTGATGACCTGCCCAAAAAGGGACGCAGAACAGAAGCGGTTTCGGGCGAGCCGAACCTGCCCGTTGTTCTGGAAGGCGCTCTTCAAAGCCTGTATGCCAACTACGCAAAATGCTTCCAGCGTTGGGAAAAGAGTACCCGAAACAGTGATAACGCCTTGACGCCGCCGGTATTCATCGTCGTCTGCAACAATACCAATGTCTCAAAAATGGTCTACGACTACATTGCCGGTTGGGAAAAACAACTTCCCGATGAAGTCACCGTAGCCGTACCCGGCCGATTGGCATTATTCAGCAATGTAGAAGGCGGACGATTCATCGACCGTCCCAATACGATTCTCGTGGACTCCGAACAGTTGGAATCCGGCGAGGCCATGAGCGATGACTTCAAAAAAATCGCCGCTTCTGAAATTGCCGAATTCAAGGCGGAGTACCGCCAGCGATT
>JAFGTG010000150.1 GCA_016934255.1 Sedimentisphaerales bacterium | reverse complement strand
TTCGGATTTTAGAAAGAAAAAATCAAGAAAACAGATTTTTTCTTTCCAAAAGTATGCCTAACCTCCAATTTTGCAAAAGTCTTGTTCTAACGGAGGAGGCTCAACGCCAACTCAGGCATTGTATTGGCCTGGGACAACATCGCGACACCGGCCTGCGTCAACACCTGGTTCCGGGTCATGATGGTCATTTCCGTGGCGACATCGACATCGGAAATCCGCGATTCGGCGGCCATCAGGTTTTCCGCCTGGTTCCTGATCACCGCAATGGTACTCTCTAAACGGTTCATCTTGTAACCGAACGCCGCCCGTGCGGCATCTTTGGTCGTGATCGCGGTCCTTACCGCTAACAAAGAAGATTGGGCGCTGGCCGCGGAACGAATGCTCGCCGTGGACAGCCCCAGAGCGCTGCTGGTCAAATCGCTGCCGGTGACGTCAATCTTGTCGGTTGCATTCTTACCGAATTGAATCGAAATGGTGGCCGTGGCGCTATCGAGGAGTTTGTTGCCATTGAATTCGACGGAGCCGACAATGCGATCGATCTCAGCGAGCATCTCGTCGAATTCATTGTTCATGATCGTTCGCTGCTCGCTGGAATAGGCCCCGGAGGCGGCCTGCTCGGTGAGCTGCTTCAAATGAATGAGCATATCGTCGATGGTGCCCAACGCGCCTTCGAACGTTTGGAGCATGCTGATGCCGTCCAGCGCGTTGCCATAACTCTGCTGGAGCACAGTGATGTCGGCACGCATCAGCTCACGAACGGCTAAACCGGCCGCGTCGTCCCTGGCACCGTTGATTCGAAGACCGGAGGACAATCTCTCGACCGATCGAGCCAGACGATCATAACTGAGGCCCAAATGTCGAACGGCGTTGATCGACATGAGATTGTTTTTGATCGCTAACATTCCTCATTCCCCAAACCGCATCTCGCCTCTCGCATCTGATTCCGAAGCGCGCAAATATCCTTGTCAAAAGACAAAGCAAAATGTAACTATCATCTTCGCTAATCGGAATCGTGTCTGTTGTCGGTTAAATTCAGGTATGTCTTTAGGAATTTTTACAATTATGAGGGATGATCCCAATATAACTGCTTTATTGGATTGTCGTTTTATTTGGAACGTAACAATAAATCTCGCAACCACCGGTCTTAATATAATGAATACCGTTGATTATCTGACCCTGAGCATGATCCATAGGCGACGTCGCGCCCATTCCACCCTTATGTTTTAGGATTTGTTTTGAGCCGGATAGGGGCTGAGGGAATTTTCTTTACACCCTTTGGACAGTTGAGCTTCAAAAGAAAAAGGGATGAAACGTCATACGTTGATATGATTTATCTGTTTGCCGAGTTCCTGCACCTGTGCCTGGGTGGACATTCTTTCTTCGCTACTAACCCAACAGGCTCAATGCCAATCTCGGCATCATATTGGCCTGGGACAACATCGAGACACCGGCTTGCGCCAAGACCTGAGTTTTGGTGATGTTGGCCATCTCCGTAGCGACATCGACATCCGAAATACGCGATTCGGCGGCCGTGAGGTTCTCCACCTGATTGTTGATCACCGCAATGGTGCTCTCTACACGGTTCATTTTGTAACCGAATGCCGCTCGAGCGGCATCTTTGGTTGTGATCGCCGTGCTGACCGTTAACAAGGCGTCCCGCGCGCTGGCCGCCGAGCTAATGCTCGCCGTCGAAAGGCCCAAAGCGCTGCTGGACAAATCGTTGCCGGTAATGTCAATCTTATCGGTTGTGGCCGTACCGAATTGAATCGAAACAGTGGACGTGGCGCTATTGAGGAGTTGATTGCCGTTGAATTCGACGGAGCCGACAATACGATCGATCTCCGCGGCTAATTCGTCGAATTCATTATTCATAATCGTTCGCTGTGAACTGGAATAGGAACCGGTGGCGGCCTGCTCGGCCAGTTGTTTCAAACGCACGAGCATGTCGTCGATGGTCCCCATCGCCCCTTCGAACGTTTGGAGCATACTGATACCGTCCAGCGCGTTGCGAGAACCCTGCTGGAGCACGGCGATATCGGCGCGCATGAGTTCCCGGACGGCTAAACCGGCCGCGTCGTCCATGGCACTGTTGATTCGCAGGCCGGAGGATAATCGTTCGACCGATTGAGCCAGATGATCGTAACTGAGATTCAAATGCCGAGTTGCATTGGCTGACATGATATTGTTTTTGATCGTTAACATTCATCACTCCTCAAACGGCACCTTATTCCGCGGTGCGTGTGAATACCCTGGTTCAATGATAAGGCAAGGTAGTGTAATCACCTCCTCCTTGAATGGGTCTCACACGTATTTTCGGCAGATTTCGGATGTGACTTAAGAAAAATTTGGAATTAAAACGAATTGAGGGGCCGCTCGTATCCTGCGGCCCCTCTTCGGACGTCTAAAAACGATATATCGTTAGATAAACTTCGTTATGCCCGGCATGGCCATAGGCCGGATGGGTAAGCTCATGTCCCAGGTTAAGTGGTCGGGGACGAGTTTTTCCTCGGAATTCATGGCCTGGTCCCACGTGATCTCTTTTCCGGTATAGGCGGCCATACGCCCCATAAGAGCCATGAGCGTGCTATGGGCCATCCAAACGCCGTCGTTAATGGGCTTGCCGTTGCGGATCGAGGCGAATAACTCGTCGTGTTCGACCTGGTACATGTTGGATTTCGGCCCGCGATAGCGCCACGTCTCCTTGCCCGTGATGGCAGGTTCGCTCCAGCCACTGATCTTGCCGAACCCATCGGCGCCCATGAGATAGTCCGCGTTTTCACCATAGCAGCCGGCGATCTGACGCTGGGCCATGAACGCGCGAACGCCGCCCGGGTATTCGTAGAAGACATCGATGTGGTCGAAGATATTGCCTTCGTTATTCGGGAATTGCCGCCCGCCGGTGGCCACCGCTTTAACGGGAAGCACGCCGTTCATCGCCCAGGCGATCTTATCCACGCTGTGACAGGCCTGCTCCACCAGCCCGTCACCGGACAGCCAGGTGAAGTTATACCAGTTGCGGAGTTGCCATTCCACGTCGGTCACGCCGGCTCCACGACTGCTGGCCGGGGGCATGGGTTTCACCGGTCCGGTCAGATAGGTGGCGTAAACGGCGCGAATGTCGCCAATCGCCCCTTCGTGTATCTTCTTATAGAAGGCACGACGCGCCAGGTCATACCGCCAACAGAACCCGGCCACCAGAGCCAGGTTCTTCTCCTTGGCCATCGCCGCGGATTTCAGGACGGATCGCACGCCCGGGGCGTCGGTGGCCATGGGTTTCTCGGTGAAGACATGCTTGCCGGCCTCGACGGCGGCCCGCAAATGCTGAGGCCGAAAGCCCGGCGGCGTCCCCAGCACAACCACATCCACGCCGCTATCGATCACCTTCTGATACGCGTCCAGGCCCACGAAGCACGAACGATCGGAGACCTTAACGCGTTTCCCGAACGCCTCACTGCCCTGGAGGTTTTTACGGCTGCTCTGCAAGCGATCCTCGAAAACGTCGCCCATCGCGGTCAGGACCACGTTTTCGCCGGTGGACAGGGCCTGTGAGGCCGCACCGGAACCGCGTCCTCCGCAGCCCACAAGACCCACGCGAAGGGTGTTGTCGCCGGCCCCGTAGGCGTGGGTAGCGATGGAAAACCCGGCTAAGGCCGTGGCGGTGCTGGTAGTCTTGAGAAAATGACGACGAGTCATCGTATCTTTGTCCGGTTTCATAAGTCAGTTCCTTTCTATTAAGCTGATGTTTGCCTTTCGTTTGAGGATAGAGAATACCCGATGAGAGACTTTTTTTCAAGTAGTATGAACACGAATTCGCCTCAATGACCCAAGTCGAAGTGTTATTCCCGATCGTTCCGACCCGTCCGACTTGTCTGACTTGTCTGACAGGTCCGACCCGTCCGACTGGTTCGATGAACTTCTTCAGAATAATTACGTTCCCACTTTCACTGCGACCTGAGCGAGCCGCCGGCCAAGATTCCGGGCGGTTTCAAGCCCTATCTCGTCACTGTCAATTCCGCCCGGTCCGCCGCTCCATAACGCGGCTCCGAAGTGTGCCGTGTTCATTCCATCACTCACGCAGATCATATCGTGACAAAGCATCGCCGCCTGAACGGCCTGAATGGTCAGCTCCTGACCGCCGTTGCGCACACCGCCCACAGCCAGAACGCCGCCGACTTTGTTGCGAAAGAGGAAACCATTGCGCCGAAACATCACGGACCTGTCTAAAAAGGCCTTGCACTGAGCGGCCATGGATCCCAAATATACAGGCGTACCGATGACGATCCCGGCAAGCTCTTTATCATTAATCGCAGAAATGAGCGAGTTAAAATCGTCTTCCTGTTTGCACTGGAGCTGTTTTCTGCAGTAACCACAAGCCAAACAACCCCGGATATCCAAACCGGCAAGTTCAATAATATCGGTTCGGATTTGACTCGATTCTTCACGCGCCGCCTCGAGACAAGCCTCCAGACTCTTTTGAGTGGTCTGGCCTTTACGCGGACTGCAATTGATTCCAATTATTTTCATTTTTTCTCCTATCATTTTCGTATCGGAAGGCCATTGCCATCTCCGCCGCCTCGAATGATTGATCTATTATGCCTCTTCACTTGTGTTTTCGTTGAAGCGTTTTCGAATATATTGACAATAGATCGCGGCCGCGGGATTATGAGCCAATACGCGATCCTTGGCGATCAGCGTCGTCACCGGTGCATTGGAAAGCCTGGCAAAGATGGCATCATGCCCCACGCAAAGCCCGCATATGATGTTGAACTGCGTCTGGGCCGCATTGAGCAGTTGAGCCTGACCGGCGGGGTTACACATGACTTCATGGTTTTGTGGGATGATCTGCTGTAAGCCAAAATCTTTCTTGTCCATTCCACAGACTTTGCAGCAAACGGAAACGACCTGAAAATGCTTCGAGAGGATATCCTCAATCGCTTTCGCTTCTTCACTCAAACCAATACAAAACGCCAAACCAAGCCGTTGATACCCCAGTTCTTTGGCGAATAAAATGATTTCACTCAATCGTGTTTCCCGGCCGTAATATTTTCCCTCGACCGCCGTGGCGGCGCGGTGCCATTTCGCGATATCTTCATTCTCATACAACGTTCGATGTCGCGGTGCTTGTGAGAAGCAATCCTTCCCGCCGCGGCATTCCTTATTGTTGCATCTCGCACAATGCGGAACGACTCTTTTCTCCATTTCGCTATCCTTCTTACGGTCACATTTGAGATCGGCCCCTACGACATCGCAGGGCCTTATGGGGAGTGTAGCACGATATCGTCGAGATGACAATGGCGGTGTTGAAGTGGATCATAATCCCAGAGGTCGTTCTGAGCCGGTCGAAGGAGTCGGACCTGTCGGACCTGTCTGACGAGTCCGACCGGTCCGAGCCGTCCGACTACTTCTTCTCGCTTGGTACATGCGCTCCGTAAATCCTCCCTCGCGCAAGAAGGATTCTTCAAGCTTCAAAATTTGCCTTCGCAAAAGGAAAGTGGCCTGGTTAATCAGGCAAATCAGCGTGTTCGCCGCCGTTTCTGGCCCGGCCGTGCGAATGGAATAGGAGTCGGACCTGTCGGACTTGTCCGACCTGTCCGACGGGTCCGACTTGTCCGACGGGTCCGACCGATACTTCCCCCTTACAGCCTTTGCCTCGCGCGAATCCTTCGGCCATAGCCGTAATCTTCTCTGCCTCAGAAAATCCTGATAATCCAGCAAGAGCTCCTCCAGACTGGCTCGCGCGACACCGGTCAGTTTGAGCTCCGTTTTCTTCGAGGTCGCTGAGGCCATACTCCCCTCGGCGATATTTTGCACCCCGCTTCGCGCCGCTTGTATCATTTGATCGCGGGTCCGAGAGCGTCTATCGACAAACCTGTCGCAAAAGATGACGGTCGCATCATAAACGATCTGAGCGACTTGAAAGCTCCGCAACTTTCGATAACCGCCATGCGCGCCGATAATTCTGTGAGAATCGTTCATCATGATCCTTTCCGTCTGACCTGTCCGACGAGTCTGACAAGTCCGACGGGTCCGACAAGTCAGACAAGTCCGACTCGTCCGAATAATCCGCTTCTTTTCCCTGTTGCCCACTCAATGTTAGAATAGTTAATTTTACCCCTTTTTCCAGCCCAAAACAAAGAAAATTTCATAAAACGTAAAGAACTTGACATCGGCGATCTGCCGAAATAAAATTCGATACCAATTTTGACTCTGTCATGGAGGCTTGTATGGCGGCCATTAAGCCAATGATAAACGTTAACTATCTCGGAAAAGCGACGATTGTCCGCTTCACCGATGAGAAAATCCTCGAAGAAAAAGATATCCAGAACCTCCAGGATTCGATTCTGCCCATGATCGAATCCGCGTCCGGCGGGATCAATCTCATCCTGGACTTCGGCAACGTCCAATATCTCTCCTCGGCGGTTTTAGGACTTTTAATCCGAATCAGCAAAAGAATTTACGAGTGCGACGGCGTTCTGAGGCTCTGTAACATCAATCCGAAAATCTATGAGATTTTCAAAATAACGCGACTGACCAAAACGTTCGATATTTATAAGGATATTGAAAGTGCGGCTAAAGACTTATCGTAGATTGTTGGGGATCAAGGACTTTTGCTCTGCAAGGATATGACACCGAAAGCGACACGTAACTGCTCACTGGTGGTTGAGAGCAAACCCTCTGCCGTGGTCGAGGTCTGCAAGCAGGTTATTTCCAGGCTGGAAGCCAACAAATTCGACAAGGACGACATCTTCGCCGTGCATTTGACGTTGGAGGAGGCCTTTCTCAACGCCGTCAAGCACGGCAACAAATTGGATCCCAGCAAGAAGGTCACGGTCGAGTATTGCGTGGATTCGGAGAAGGTCGATATCACCATCACCGACGAAGGCAACGGTTTCGATCCGGAACACGTGGCGGACCCGCGATTCGGCGACAAACTGTTCGAGCCGGGCGGCCGGGGCCTGTTGCTGATGAACTCGTATATGGATATCGTGGAATACAACGAGCAGGGTAATCGCGTTCATATGGTCAGGTACAAAGAGAAACCGAATTTCCCCAAGAGCAAGAGTCATTGATATATCATCAACCGCGGATTTCTCGGGCCAACTCAGGGATTGAACGGGTGACACATGATAAAGGAATGTCAGAGATTGCTGGGTCAAATCCTCCCTTTTTGCGGTATTTTATTCATTCTGCCGGGCTGTGCGTCCCATGAACCCATGCCACAAATCGTGAACAATATCCATTACAAAACAGAGGTTCCACCGCCGAAGACGATCACCACGCCCAAGCCCGGCAAACAAAGAACTTATGAGAATATTCCGAGCGGCTGGCTGCCCCCGGCCAAGCTGGAGAAACGCTGGACCGCGATTGTGATTCACCACTCCGCCACGGACACCGGCAACGCGGCAATCTTTGACAGAATGCACCGAGAGGAAAATCATTGGGATGGGGTTGGCTATGATTTCGTCATCGGCAACGGTACAGATAGTGGTGACGGCCAGGTTGAGGTGACCTTTCGCTGGCAAGAGCAGAAGACCGGCGCCCATTGTGGAGGGACGCCGGATAATTGGGCCAACAAAAACGGCATCGGGATCTGCCTCGTCGGCAACTTCGATCATGACGCGCCGAGCCCGAGGCAAATGGAATCTTTGGCGAAGCTGGTTCGTTTCCTTCAAAACCGATACGACATTTCAAACGGCCGGATTTACGGCCACAACACCACGCCGGGCGCCCGCGTGACCGCCTGTCCCGGACGCCGGTTCCCTCTGTCCCGTTTCAAACAGATACTGGCCTGTCAAACCGATTTTCCATTCACCCTCGCCTCCAAGTAATGAGCCAACTACGCCCGATAAGTCCTTTCGCAAACTCTCCCGGAACACTTTATTCGCAAAATTAAAACAAAAAATATTCCCTTGAAAAGTTGCATCGTCATTCGACCGAAGTGTGTTGTAACGCATGATATGAAACGTACATTTTAAGGATATGGTCGAATGAATATCTACGAATCACTCTCTTGTCCGACTTTTCAATTGAACGAACAAATTGCCCGGCAGGTTTTTGATACAATCCCCGAAGGCGGCCCTCTGGTCCTGATTATGGACAGGAACGGCAATCGCTGGCCCAGTGACTCGGAAGAGCTCGTTAAACTGGATATAAGTGAATCTTTTTATGAAGAGCTCTGCTCCAAGATTGACGACGGCGGTGAGCCGATCATCACCCAAATCCACGAGCACAGTATTATCGCCACGGGACTAACAACGGAGCAAAGCAACTGCGGCTACGTCCTGATCGCCGTGCCCCAATCCAGTCCCGAATCGACGTTTAGCAACATCGACCTGATCGAAATGTTGCTCAATCAATTCAGTGTCATCGCCAAACTCATCGAGAAGAACAATCTTTTATATGAGCATCAATTGAAACATTATCGTCTCGGCGACCAAAGCGTCGTCGCGTCGAATTGACTTATCGTTCGACCCTCTCGTAGCCGGCAACGCATTCTCAAACCCGAAAAATTGGTAAAAACAAAGTTTGAATTGCGTTTTCAAGACATAATCACTATAATCAGCGAATTGTGACTGGGCGTAACAAACGGATTGACAATACCCGGCCTCTGATGTGGGGCTATCGCTAAAGGCTTTATCATCAAAGAGTAAACGCAATAATAAATAGACAAAGGGAAAAAGTGAAATTCCAAGTTTTTAAGAATGGAAAGGTCGTTGACAAGTTCACCCTTTGCGGCGCCTATCTCTTTGGCGGCGACGGGATCGGTATCCGCCGGGCACAAATCTCCTTTAAAAACGGCTTCGTGGAATGCTTGAAGTCGAATCTGGAAACGGCGGGTTTGGCGCTGCTTTGGCCCATCGAGGGTTTCGGACGTGTGCTTCTGCCCACGACCTGTCTGCCCCAAAGAGATCGTCCGTATAATCTCAACGTCGAGATCGCACGGGCCAAGCTGATGCAAATCGTCAATAAACGGGAGGATTGGCTGTTCTTCGACGGCATTGAAGGTTTGGCCAACTTGCTTAAGGAGGCTCAGGACTTATTTATCCGCGCGATCCAGCATATTTCCATGCCGGAAGAAGCCTCTAAATGGGCGGATGAAGCACTGCAAAAAGCCATACTTTTTTCCGAGAAACTGGCCGTCAAACAAGCGGAATCCCTTTTCACGACCCGAAGCCAAAGCCACGGCTTCGGACGGGGCTGCTTCGGTTGCAGAATCCATCCGGTGGAAATGCAAAATCCCGCTTACCTTGAAAAGCTCCTGGACCTGTTCGGTTCCGTCACGATTCCCATCAACTGGGCGCAGATCGAACCCCAGAAAGGCCACTTTGATTTCTCAACGCTCGACGCCTGTATCGAGGTGCTTTCCAGGAAGAAGCTCGTGCTCACCGCCGGCCCCTTGCTCTGTTTCTCAAAAGAATATCTGCCCAAATGGCTTCTCAAAAGCGGTACGAATTTCGAGAAGATCCGAGAAACGGCGTACCACTTCGTCTCAGAAGTCGTCAGCCGTTACTCCAACGTCATCCGCTCGTGGTATGCGATTAGCGGCTTGAATGCGATGAATTACTTCGGCTTCGGTTTCGAGCAGATTCTGGAAATGACCCGTGCGGCCAACATGGCCGTCAAACAGGCCAGCGACCGGGCGATGAAAATCATCGAAGTCTGCTATCCCTGGGGTGAATACTACGCAACCACGCCCAACAGTATCCCGCCATTGGTGTATATGGACATGGTAGTTCAGAGTGGAATCAACTTCGACGCCTTCGGATTGCAAATGCGATTCGGCAAGGATCAGACCGGCATGCACATCCGGGATATGATGCAAATCTCGGCGATCCTGGACTATTTCGGGCCGATCGCCAAGCCGCTGTATATGACCCACGTGGAGGTCCCCAGCCAGAACGGCGAGGAAACGCAAGACGGCGAGGGTGCCGGCGTCTGGCACGAGCCGTGGAACGAAAAACAGCAGGGACAGTGGATCGAGCAGTTCTATAAGATCGCGCTGAGCAAAACGTTTGTGAATTCCGTGACGTATTCGAACCTCGTCGATACCCAAGACAGCACGATCGCCCACAGCGGCTTGTTAACCAACCCGCTCGAACCGAAAGAATCCTTTCGGCGTCTGAAAAAATTGCATGAC
>JAFGTG010000149.1 GCA_016934255.1 Sedimentisphaerales bacterium | reverse complement strand
GACATGCGTTATGGGCTTCGTCAGTTACGTAAGAGCCCCGGTTTTACAGCGGTCGCAGTGCTGTCGCTGGCTTTGGGTATTGGAGCGAATACGGCGATCTTCAGTCTGATCAACGGCATCCTATACAAGTCTTTGCCCGTCCGCAATCCACATGAGTTGCGTGTGATCAACTGGACATGTGATAAAATTTATGATCAGTATAAGATGCGCGAAGTTTATGGGGTCGGCCACCGCTACGAACCTTTCCCGTATTTCGCCTATCTGGATTTCGCCAGGCAGACAGAAGGTTTCCTGGATATTTTTGCCTTCTCCAGCGGTGATCATCGCGTAACGATCAATGTCGGCGATATTCCGACTTTGGCCCATGCGGGGATGGTGTCGGGTAACTTTTTCAAGAGCTACGGCGCACCGGTCTTGATTGGCAGACCGATTACACCCGCCGATGACCGCCCTGACGCTCCACCGGTGGCTGTCCTGACTTATCCTTTTTGGAAACGGATCTTTGGTCTCGACCCTCAGGTCATTGGCCGGACTCTGACGGTAGGCAAAACAGGTTTTACGATCATTGGCGTATTGCCTCGTCGTTATCTCAGTCCTCTGGGCGGCGAAAGCCAAACCGATTTCTATGTACCCCTGACGGCTCAGCGACAACTTATGCCCGGTGAGAAATGGTTGGATTTAGATAGCGCGTGGTGGGTTCAAATGATGGGACGGCTGGCTCCCGGGGCTAATGAGGCCCATATCCAGGCATCGTTGGAGCCTCTGTTCAGTCATGTGGTCAATCGCTCAGAGGCGAAGATTGACAATCCCGGGATCGTGTTGAAGGAAGGTCATCAGGGGGTACGGAGTGGAGGTGGAGGCTGGGCTAATCTCTTCTGGCCTCTGCTGATCGTCGTGGGGCTGGTCCTGCTGATCGCCTGCATGAATCTGGCGGGCCTGCTTCTGGCCCGGGGAGCGGCCCGTCACCATGAGATGGCCGTGCGGGCGGCGATGGGCGCCGGGCGGTGGCGTCTGATACGTCAGTCTCTCACGGAGAGCCTGATCCTGTCATTGGGGGGAGTATGTCTCGGATTGGTGCTATCCATATGGATAAGAGCAACATTGAGCGCTTGTATCTTCGGTCCGTCAAGCCATCAATATTTCAACCTGCGGATTGATGCTTATGTTTTGATGTTTGCGCTGGGCGCCGGCGTGGTCACCACCTTATTGTCCGGTCTTTTTCCGGCGTTGCGTGCCGGCAAGGCCGATCCGTTGGCAGGGCTTAAAGACGGCGGAACCTACAGCGCCCCCCGACTCCGCCTGGGGAACGTGTTGGTTACTATGCAGATGGGATTATCTGTCCTTTTTGTCGTAGTCGGCGGACTCTTTTGTCGAACCTTGATTAATCTCTATCGAATGGATCCGGGATTTGACACGGAAAATCTCTTGTTGGTTCCAATTGATCCCAGCGAATCCTTGTTACCCCCGAGAGATACACAACTCTTTTTTGATTCCGTGCGTCGGAAGATTGCGGGAATCCCCGGCGTCCGGTCGGTCGCTCTCTCCAATACAACATTGACGGGTGGACATGGGTGGGTTCCAAACGTATCGATCCCAAGCCATCCCAATAAAAAGCCGCGTGGGTTACTTGCGCTGAGCGTGAGTGAGGGATACTTTGCGACCCTGGGGATCAACCTGCTGGATGGGCGTGATTTTCGCGTAACGGATACAAAAGACTCCGAGCGTGTCGTCATCATCAATGAGGAATTCGGACGTTTGTGTTTCCCGGAAAAGAATCCCCTGGGTCAGTTGATTATTATTGATGGTAAACAACATCGAATCGTGGGTCTGTGCAGTGACCACAAGTATTGCGGCTTGCGCCGAGACATTTCACCGACGCTATATAGACCTTATAGTCAATACCAGCTTTGGGGTATGACCTGCATCATACGCAGTGTGCTTGAACCTTTGTCTTTGGTCCCTGCCGTGCGAACGGCCGTGGCCGAGATCGACCGGAACCTGCCGCTGGAGGGGATCACGACGCAGAAGCTCGCTATCAAGGAGTATTTCAGTCTGCAAGGCCTCATGGCATCGCTTATTGGCAGTTTTGCTCTCCTGGGTCTGGCGTTGTCCTGTATTGGCCTGTACGGACTCATGGCCTACAATGTCGCCCGACGAACCGGTGAAATGGGTATTCGCAAGGCTTTGGGCGCCCGTCCCTGGGATGTAGCCTGGTCGATTGTTCGAGAAGCCCTAACGCTCACGGCCATAGGCGTCGCCATCGGCTTGTCCATCGCCCTGGCTCTGGGACAATTAATACAAGCTGCTTTGTACGGCATCGAACCTCATGATCCTCTGACGATCATCGGGGCCGCCATGCTCATGATCACCGTCGCCGCTCTGGCTGCCTGGATACCCGCCCGGCGCGCCGCCAAGGTCGATCCAATGGAAGCCCTTCGGTACGAATAGGACGCTCACATGGAAATGTTCTGACGAGACCTGCAATATTGATTACGGATGTTCGTAAAGAATCCGAGTGTTACATTTGCGGAGGTTCTACTTTTTTACAGATTCTTTTTACACATCGTACGGCGTTGGGGGTTAATATGATATGAACTGAGCATGTTCGGGATTCGTGAAATGTTGGAGCGTTCAAAATGAATCATTCTGAGCGTCTGGCGCTCTTTGAACG
>JAFGTG010000148.1 GCA_016934255.1 Sedimentisphaerales bacterium | reverse complement strand
CCTTTTGTGTATATGCCCCTCGCCCAGGAATGTGGACGCCACATGACCTTCTTCATTCGTACGACCGGCGATCCCATTCATTGGGCCGGTGCCGCTCGCAGAGTGATCTGGGAAGCCGATGAAAGCCAGCCGATTCTTTACGTGGAGACGATGGACCAGCTTGTGTTGAATTCGATTTCGGTCGAACGCTTCTGTGCGATTCTTTTAACGGTGATGGCTGGCGTGGCCCTGATTATGGCTTTGGTGGGGCTTTATGGCGTGATGGCCTTTGCCGTAACGGAGCGTCGCAACGAGATCGGGATTCGCATGGCCCTCGGCGCCAATGAGAGGGAAATCCTCGGCCTGATGATTAAAAAGGCTTTTATCCTGACGATCATTGGTCTGTTCATCGGTCTGGCGGGTGCTCTTATTCTCTGCCGTTGTGCGGTGAGTATGCTTTATGACATCAGCATTTACGATCCGGCCACATTTATACTGGTTCCCGTATTACTTCTCGGCGTGGCCATGCTGGCCTGTTATCTACCCGCCCGCCGAGCGGCGAAGATCGGTCCGATGGAGGCGCTGCGGTATGAGTGAGCTCGTAACGAGTTATTGTTTATTATCAGAATATGATGGATAAGAAAGGAATTAAAGGGAACACAAGTATGAATGAAATGAGTATTATAATCAACGATTTCAGATACGCTATTCGACAACTGGTCAAAAGCCCTTTTTTTACGGTTGTCGTGATATTATTATTGGGATTCGGAATTGGTGCAAATGTCACCATCTTCAGCATGTTGAATGCACTGAAACTGCGTTCGATTCCTGTCCCCAAACCTAATGAATTGCATGTCTTCAAATGGGAAGGCACACCAAAGGCTTCGGCTGACAATAATTTCGTATGGAGATTGCCGAATGGTGATTTTACCTCCGATCTTTTTTCCTATCAGAACTACTGCCTCTTTCGGGATGAGGTTGCCGATACAGCGCAAATCATGGCGATGAAAGCTCTCTGGTGGCCGGGGATATACGTCAAGGGCCAAAAATGTAAAGGTGGAGCGATGTGGGTTTCCGGCAATTTCTTTGACGGCTTGAAATTGAGTGCCCTTTTCGGGCGAACCCTAAGAGTTGATGACGACCGTCCGGATACCGCTTCTGTTGCTGTCATTTCACATTCATTTTGGAAAAATTACTTTGGAGGCGATCCCAGTGCGTTGGGTGAGTCGGTGACCGTAAACAACAATACATTTACCGTGGTCGGTGTATTGCCCCAGGATTTCATAGGTCCGGAAATCGGGCAAAAGCAAGATATCTATATTCCCGTTAAGAGCCAATCCAAAATAGAACCGGTTATAGTCATGGCAAGAATTCCTTCCGGTCACGAGCAGAAGGTGCGAGAGCAATGTGAAGCATTATTTCAGCGAGTTATTTTCCCCATAATCACCAATAATGCGGAGAAAAAGTTATCCATTGTTTTCGAGGATGGTGCTCGCGGCCGTCACCGCTACACCAGATATAAAGTCGAGCCATTGCGTGTACTGATACCGATCATGATCACTATTCTCATCGTCATCGTTTTCAATCTGACCGGTTTACAACTGGCCCGTTGTGCAAGGCGCCAGCATGAACTGTCCATACGGAAAGCACTGGGCGCGGGACGTTGGCGATTGACACGTCAATTGTTAACCGAATCGTTCCTATTGGTCTGTATTGGCACGGGCCTGGGTTTGTTATTGGCATCATGGTCCAAAACCGCCATTGCTAAACTGATTTGGATTCATATATCCGGCTATGACTTACGAAACGACGGACTTGTGCTCGGATTTACCCTGTTCATCTCCATCTTAACGGTGCTGTTTTTCGGTGCACTTCCGGCCTTACGCTCTATGCGCCTCGATCCCCTCGACGGTCTTCGGGAGAAGGCTATTACTGGAAGGATGCCTCTTAAATTGGGAAAAGGCCTCATCATCGCCCAAGTGGGCTTGGCTTTCCTCTTGCTGACCGGCGCCGGCTTGTTCATACGAACCTCTTACACGTTGACACATGTAGATAAAGGCTTTAATACGAAGAATCTCCTGACCTTTAAAATAGATCCCGATTCGGCGGGGTATAAAGGTGAACAACTGATGAATGTCAACGATCAGGTCGCCGCTGCGATTGAGGCTTTACCCGGTGTACACGCCCTGACACGTTCGAAGGATTTTCTCGTCACCGGGGGGGGAGGGATGTTCGGGAATGCCAGACGTAAGATTGTTGGCAGCAATTACTTTACAACGATGGGAATCCCGCTTGTACGAGGTCGCGATTTTAAGGCTTCCGATGAGGATGAAGCGAGAAAGGTTATCCTCAACGAACTGTTAGCCCAAGAATTATTTCCCGATGAAGATCCTATTGGAAAGCCTTTGCCGGTGCCGTCTCGTTTCCCGGAATACCAGGCTCAAGTCGTTGGTGTTTGCCGCAACTTCAAATGCTTCGATGTGAGAAAGGAATTGGCACCTGCGATGTTCTATCATTCCAGGAATAGTGAACTGCTCTGTTATGCCGTACGTACCCAAGTGTCGCCCTCGATCTTGATCCCGGCCATTCGTCAAGCCGTTGCTGATATTGACAGTGCTGTTTCCCTCGGTTTTATTATGACCCAGGAGGAGCGAATCCATTCGATGTTCGTACGTGAACAGAGATTGGGCAACGTCGCCTGCGTCGCCGCGTTTGTCGCTGTGTCTCTGTTATGTCTGGGCCTCTACGGACTCCAGGCCTACTTAGTAACGTATCGCACCCGGGAAATCGGCGTTCGTTTGGCACTCGGCGCAACCAGGAAGCAGGTCGTAATGCCCATTCTGCGCAGCTCCTGCATCTTGGGTGTATTCGGTGTGTTTTGGGGAATACCTGCGGCATTGGCGAGCATGGGGATCATACGCGGTTATGTCTGGGGCGTCAAACTTTTCGATCCTGTTACCCTAATATGTTCTGGAATTTTGATCTTCATTGTTTCGCTTGTCGCTGCATATCTTCCCGCCCGCCGGGCGGCGAAGATCGATCCGATGGAAGCATTGCGTTACGAATAATGACGAAACCACATGAAATAAGCAAACAGAATTTGGAAGCAAGACGATGATTAAACTCAACAACATTCAAAAAAGGTACAACAGTCGTGCGGGATTTGTTTATGTTCTGCAACAAATTAATCTCACCATCGAAGAGGGGGAGTTCGTCACTATCATGGGGCCGTCCGGGGCAGGCAAGACCACGTTGCTGAATATCATCGGTATGCTGGATGGCGAGTGGGAAGGCGAATATTTCCTGGATAAGAATCCCGTACACCAGCTCAAGCCCAAGCAGCGTTTGGCCCTGAATCGCCAATATATCGGTTTCGTCTTTCAGAACTTCAATCTGCTCGACAGCCTGACGGTGTACGAGAATCTGGAGGCTCCGTTGTCCTATCGTAACGTCAAAAGCACTCAGCGGGCCAGTATCGTCTGCGATACGCTGGATCGTTTCGGCATCGTGGGCAAGAAGGACCTCTATCCCAGCCAACTTTCCGGCGGCCAGCAACAGCTTGTGGGAGTAGCACGGGCGGTGGTGGCCAGCCCTAAATTGATTCTCGCGGATGAGCCGACGGGCAATCTGCATTCCAGCCAGGGCAAGGATGTCATGGAACTGCTTAAGAAACTCAATCGCGAAGGGACTACGATTATCCAGGTCACGCATAATGAAAGCTATGCGGCTTATGGCCGTCGCATTATCCAACTCAAAGACGGCTGGCAGGACGGCGAGGTCATCATCGAACAAACGGCGGGAAAGGAGAAGCTATGATGACTTTGTGGCAAGACATCCGGTATGGTGTGCGGATGCTGAGGAAGAATCCCGGCTTTACCGCCGTGGCGGTGCTCACGCTGGCGCTGGGGATCGGACCGAACACCGCCATCTTCACCGTCGTCAATGCCGTCCTGCTCAGGCCGCTGCCCTATCCCGAACCCGGCCAACTGGTGCAGTTGCGCGCAGATTGGTCGGGCAAATCCAGCACCGCCATTGGCAGCGTCACTTTCGTTGAAATCAAAGCCCAGAGCCAGTCGCTGGCGCGCATCGCCGCCTACAGTGGCGGCGACATGACCCTCACAGGGGCCGGATTGGCCGAACGAGTCGTGGCGGGCGCAGTGACGGCGGATTTCTTCCCGTTGCTCGGGATCCAGCCGGCGTTGGGACGCAACTTTGCCCGGGAAGAGGACACGCCCAACGGCCCCAAGGCGGCCATTCTCGGACACGGCATCTGGCAGAGCCGATTTGGCGGCGACGCGGACGTGCTGGGCCGGATGATCACGTTGAACGAACAAAGTTACACCGTCGTGGGCATTCTTCCTGCGCGCTTTCAATATCCCGAACCGTTTCAACTTTGGATTCCGCTGGCGCTTGGTGAAACGGGTGCAGCTTTGGCGGAGTATGGTGAAAGCATGATACTTCTGAAAGCCATTGCTCGATTGAAACCCGGCGTGACGCGTGAGCAGGCGCAGGCGGAACTGCGGACGATTGCACAGCGGGAGCAATCACCTCGGCCGGACGAAGCCCCGGTCGTGAGCCTGGTGACGTTGCACGAGCAGGTCGTCGGCGACGTGAAGGGAGCGTTGCTCGTGTTGCTGGGCGCGGTCGCGTTGGTCCTGCTCATCGCCTGCGCGAACGTCGCCAACCTCCTGCTCGCGCGGGCGGCCGCGCGGCAACGGGAGATGGCCGTCCGCGCCGCGCTCGGAGCCAGACGGCTGCGGGTTGCGCGCCAGTTGCTCACGGAAAGCGTGCTGCTTTCCCTGGCCGGTGGCGGTTTGGGGTTAATGATGGCGTTCTGGGGCGTCCGGGCGCTTGGGCAATGGAGCGGCGCGAGCTTACCGTCGATGCACGGGATTGGCATCGATGCGTGGGTGCTGGCGTTCACGCTCGGCGTGTCGATGATCACCGGATTGGCGTTCGGACTCGCGCCGGCGGTTCAAGCATGGCGCACAGACGTCAACACCGCGCTCAAAGAGGAGGGCCGCGGCGACACGGGCGGACGTCGCAACGGGCTTCGGCATCTCCTGGTCGTCTCGGAGGTGGCGCTCGCGCTGGTGCTGCTCATCGGCGCCGGGCTGTTGATTAAGAGCTTTTCGCGGCTGATGGAGGTCCATCCCGGCTTTCGGACCGATGGCGTGTTGACGTTCCAAGTAACTCTGACGGCGGGGAAATCCTCGACCCAGAAAATCAACTTCGTCGAGCAAATCGTCGAGCGGTTGAAGACGCTCCCCGGTGTGCAGGCCGCGGCCGCCACGGATTCGCTGCCGCTCACTGATTTTGCGCGCATAGGCGTGGCGGAAATCGAGGGCCGGCCACCAATCGACTTCAGCAAGGTGACGCGGAGTGAGGTGACGCCGGTTTCCAGGCCGACGATTACCCACGATTACTTCAACGCGATGGGTATTCAGGTGAGGAACGGGCGGGCGTTCACTTCGCAGGATGCGCGTCCCCCGGCGGGATCGATAATCGTCAACGAGGCGTTTGAGAAACATCACTTCCCCGGGCAAAGCGCGGTCGGCAAACGAATCCGCCTGATGCCAGGTCCTGCAGAGGCGCGCTGGCAGACAGTGGTGGGGGTTGTCAGCGATGTGCGGCAGAGCGGATTAGCGGGAGACGTTATGCCGGAGGTGTATAGCCCTGACCTGGAAGACGTGGGAGACGCGATGAGCTTCGTCCTCCGCGTCACCGGCGAGCCGGCCGGTCTGATCTCTGCCGTGCGGGCAGTGATGGCGGAGGTGGAACCGAACCAGCCGCTCCACAACGTGATGACGATGGAGCAACGGCTGGCGAACACCACGACCTCGCGGCGACTGAACACGACCTTGCTGGGCAGCTTTGCGGCGGTGGCGCTGCTGCTGGCCGTTGTGGGCATCTACGGCGTGATGTCGTATGCGGTGACGCAACGCCGGCGCGAGATTGGCGTGCGGATGGCCTTGGGTGCGCAAAAGAGCGACGTGCTGATACTTTTCATCCACGGCGGGCTGCGACTAACGCTGCTGGGCGTCGCGATCGGGCTCGCCGGGGCGTTTGCTCTGACGCGCTATTTATCGAGCCTGCTTTACTCTGTCGAAGCGACCGATCCACTCACCTTTCTAACCGTCGCGGTGGCGCTGACAGGCGTGGCAATGTTGGCCGGTTATCTCCCGGCCCGCCGGGCGGCGAAGGTCGATCCGATGGAGGCGCTAAGATACGAATAGGAGAGACAAATGAGAATTTTACTGCAAGACATAGGTTACGGATTCCGGATGCTGGCGAGGAATCCCGGCTTCAGCGCGGTTGTCATCTTGATTCTGGCGGTGTGTATCGGGGCGAACACAGTCATGTTAAGCGTGGTCGATGGTGTGATGTTCCGAGCGTGTCCCTACAAAGACTCCGATAGCCTTGTTTTCCTACACGAGACAAATAATCCGATGAGAAACCAGAGGAATTTCACTTCGCGAGCGACCTTTCTGGACTGGCGGGAGCAGAACACCGTGTTTGAGCAACTCATTGGAGTGGACCAGTGGACCTGTACGGTGCGCAGCACCGGTCGGACCGAGCGGAACAAGACCATGGTCGTGTCCCCGGAATTCTTTTCCGTGTTGGGGGCCAGACCCGTGATAGGACGGGATTTCGCACCTGAAGATTATCGAGCGGGTAGCGAACGAGTTGTGATCCTCAGCCATAGCCATTGGCAGCGTTATTTTGGCGCAGATACAGATGCAATCGGCAAAACCATTACTCTTGACGAAAAGGTCCACACAGTGATCGGGGTGCTGCCAGAGGATTTTCGGTGGGTCTTCCAAACCATAACCTGTGGGCTATGGACGCCCATGCCCCTCGATTCGACCGAGATGTTGAGCAGAGGGAATCGAGGGCTGGACGCAATCGGGCGTTTGAAATCAGACGTCAGTCTGGCACAAGCGCAGGCGGAGATGGACCTTATAGCCAATCGCCTCGGACGGGAATATCCCGAGATGAAGGACACAGGCATATTCGTGGTCCCGATCAGTGAGAGTTACGCAAGGGCCGTCTCTGACTGCGGTAAGCCTGGTACGCTGCTGATTCTGATGGGTATTGTTGGTGCCGTGCTTTTGATTGCGTGTTTGCACGTGGGCAGTTTGTTGTTGATACGATCCGTCGCCCGTGAACAGGAGATTGCCGTTCGAGCTGCTTTGGGCGCCAGACGCCTTCGCCTCGTGCGACAGTTGTTCAGCGAAAGTGCAGTTCTGGCCTGTCTGGGTGGTTTGTTTGGATTCGTACTTGCATACTGGGCTATAAGCATACTCTCTACCGTAAGAGGCGAGTCGATTCCCTGGTACCTTGGAAACCATCTCGGTAGATTGATTCCCTGGTACGTCGATATTCACATGGACTGGCGTTCGCTCTTCTACATTCTTGCCATTTCATTTGTGACATGCGGGCTTTTCGGCCTGTTGCCGGCCGTTGGGGCCACGAGGATGGATGTAAGACGCTCGCTGTCGGCGTGTAGAACACCAAGCAGAGGGCCTCGCTTCCACATCGTCAGATCGGTTCTCGTGATTTCCGATATTGCTATTGCTTTCGTTCTGCTCATAGCAGCCGGTCTGATGATTAACAGCTACGTTCGCGTCGTGAGCGTTGAGACGAATTACAATCCGAAGAACGTTCTGACCATGGGAATTCTACTCGATGAGCTGAAGCCGTCATATTCCGAGGCTCACCAGCGGTTGACATTCTTCCAGTGGATCATGGAGCGGGCAGGAAACATGACAGGGGCACAGTGCGCGGCCGCCTCCAGTGCAAGTCCCATTAAAGGGAGCTACAGTCAAAATACATTTGTCATAAAAGGCTCGCAAGCAGATGAAGAACGAATGGATATTCCTCGGACGAAGATCATGGGTGATTATCTCGAGGTTCTGGAGATACCTTTATTGAGGGGAAGGTGTTTTTCGGAAGATGAGATAGCGACTTCCGCTCATGCAGTCATCATCAATGAAGCCATGGCGAAACGTTTCTGGCCCGAAGAGAATCCTATTGGCAGGTATATCATGCGCGTCGCACGCAGGGGAGCCGAACCGGTTCCATATGAGATAGTCGGCGTTGTTGGAAACGTCGAACATTCGCGTTATGCAGCTAACGAACCGGAAGTATATCTTCCAGGCTGCGACGGGACGATGTACTTGATGTTGCGAACCGGCATCGATCCCAGAAATTTGGCGGTCGGGTTGCGGAAGGAAGTCCTGGCGGTGGACAAAAACGTCTTTGCCGGAGGAGTGAGTATGATGGAGGATGATATCGCCGACGTGCGTTCGCCCCGGCGCTTTAATACACTATTACTTGGCGCCTTCGGCGTGCTTGCTCTTGTACTGGCGAGCCTCGGTGTCTACGGCACGACCGCTTATGTGGTCTCTCATCGCACACATGAGATAGGGATTCGCGTTGCGCTTGGGGCACAGAGCGGGAATATTTTTAGGCTTATGGTCGTACAGGGACTGAAACTCGCGTTTATTGGAACGATCGTTGGTCTCGTGGGAGCGCTTGCGCTGACAAGAGTCATTTCGAGCCTCCTCTTTGAAGTCAGTCCGACAGACCCATTGACGTTTCTTTGCGTATCGTTGCTTTTGATCTCCACGGCACTTTTAGCCAGCTACATTCCGGCCCAGCGAGCGGCGAAGATCGATCCGATGGCGGCGCTACGTTATGAATAAAAAACCGTTGGATTATAGGAGCTATTTATATAAAAAAGTGAATAACAGAAAGTAAGTCGTAGCGTCAATAAAGAATGAATGTTCAGGTTGGAAGCTATTCCTGAAAGGGTAACTGAAAGGAGTATAAAAGAAAGAAAATATTTGGGGAATCAATGATGATGACGATCTGGCAGGATGTCCGTTATGGTCTGCGGATGTTGAGTAAGAGTCCCGGTTTTACGGCGATAGCTTTGATCACGTTGGCCATCGGTATTGGAGCCAATACGATTATGTTCAGTATCGTTAATGTGCTGCTCCTTCGTCCGTCGCTGGTAAAGGATCCTGACCGATTGGTCGTTTGTCTCAATGAGAACACCCGGGGGTTCGCCCTTTCATATTCCACCTACGTCGATATGCGGAACGACAATCCGGTGTTCAGCGATCTCGTGGCGTACGGTCCGAATCTCGATTTCTTGACGATGGTGCGTGGGGAAGCCGTGCGGCGCGTTTATGGAATGTTCGTGAGCTCGAATTACTTCTCCATTTTAGGTGTGTCACCCGCTTGCGGGCGGACGTTTCTACCCGAGGAAGAGCGTTATGGCGCCGACCCGGTAGTCGTATTAAGCCACCGCACCTGGCAACGACAAGGAGGCGATCCCGACATCATCGGTACGTATATCACCCTCAACGGTACGCTCTTTCGGATTATCGGCATCGCGCCGAAGCGATTCACGGGCACGGCGGTTCTTGGCCCCGATCTCTGGATACCCCTGGGCAGTTGTGGTCTCATCGGCCACATGGGCAAAGAGAAGCCCCAGAGGTGGCCGAGTGACGTGTGGAATTATCCTTTAGATATTACGTTTATGGGCCGGCTTAAGCCGTCTTTGACGATGGCTTCGGCTCAGGCCCAATTGCAACCTTTGATTTCTCGCTTCCGGGAAAACGATCCAAGAGTTTGGCCCGCCGGGAGTACGATTCGACTTGTTCGTGTGCCCAGGTTGACCGCGGAGCCTCGCTATGGCGGCAGTAACGATAGGGCTTATTTATCCGGGGCCAGCTTGTTTCTGATGGGGGTATCCGCTTTTGTTTTGTTGATTGCCTGTTTGAATTTGGCAAATATGGTTATGGTTCGAGGCACGGCCAGATATCGAGAGATCGCCATCCGTATGGCTATCGGTGGGGGCCGCTTGCGGATTATTCGCCAATTATTCGTCGAGTCTTTTCTTCTCGCCATCCTCGGGGGAGCCTTGGCGCTGGTTGTAGCGTTCTGGGGCACCCGGTTTTTAAATGCGTGGGTAGGAACGCTGAATATCCCGATTGACATTGCCGGTTCATTGAAGATCAGCCTCGATATCCGCGTCTTGATGGTTACGTTGGGCTTTTGCCTGATTGCTGCCGTTCTTTCCGGCCTAAGACCTGCCTTTCAACTTTCAAAGCGAGAGGTTATTGCCGACCTGAAGGAATCCCGGAATGAAGTGCTTCGGCCGAGCGGGAAAATACGACGGACGCGCGGATTGTCGGTCGTTTGCCAGATCGCCTTATCTGTTGTACTCGTCATGGGAGCCGTGCTGTTTACCCGGAGCGCTGTGCATACCACTTGGGATAATACGAGTTTAGCTCTTGACGGCAAGCTCGTCGTCGAACTCGATCCGCTCTCGGCAGGTTATGACATTGCTCGCAGTCGGCAGGTGTACGAAACGCTGGCCGAGCGCTTGCGGTCTATGCCCGACGTTCAGGCGGCGGGCTTATCCGCCTCGTTTCCCTTTGCGGAAGGTGGCGGTTATGCTGGAAAAATTAGCGAATACGATCCGGGTGCTCCGGAGGATCAGCGAGATGAAGAACAGGTATTACGTGATTTGGTTGCAAATCCGCCTGCGAAGACGGCTTCCGTCTATACCATTGCCGAGCATTACTTCGAGTCTATGGGAATGCCCCTTTTACGGGGCCGGCCTTTTGGGCTTCTCGATGCCACTCCGGACGCAGAGAAGGTCGTGATCGTCGATGAGCATCTGGCCCGGAGGCTTCGACCGGATGGAAATGCCCTCGGTTGCTTGATTCAGTATGGCATGCATCCGTCTTCGTCGCCGCCGCGCCGAGTCGTCGGAATCGTGCCTCACCTGCAGGTTGTCTCGGACAATAAGGCGGATATCGCTCAAATATACGAACCGATGGGAACGGATCGCCGACCCGTTTATATTCATCTTCGCATCAATAACAAAAAAGGCGGGATCGAATCGGCTTTCTTGCAAAGGATTTCTTCGGAGATTCGTGCGATCGATCCGCGTTTGCCAATCCTGTCGATAAAGACGTTGGCGGATTGTCACCGAGAGAATCTATTCGTATGGGCCGCGGGTTTCGGCGCCCGTTTGGCCGTGACATTCGGAACGATGGCCCTGTTTTTAGCGTCTCTGGGTATCTATGCGGTCAAGGGCTACATGGTCGCGTCACGGACGCCGGAGATTGGAATTCGCAAGGCCCTTGGGGCCACGCACGAGAACATTATGGGCATGGTCTTGCGTGAGGGATTGGTATTGACGCTTGCGGGATTGATCCTGGGACTTTTCATCGGATTGGCCGTTGGGCGTTTAATCGGCAGCCTGCTTTTCGGTGTCCGGCCCGCCGATCCGGTCAGTATTATTTTAACCATTATTCTGCTCGGCGTCGCTTCGTTACTGGCCAGTTACATTCCCGCCCGGCGAGCGGCACGGATCGATCCGATGGAAGCGCTCAGGTATGAGTAGAATTCAAAACGAGTTGTAAAGGATTGGTTATTCGTCATTGGTTGATGTTATCCGGAACGTTTGAACGACAAATAAATACAGGAATCACGAGATGGCTACATTGCTAAACGATATTAAATATGGTTGTCGTATGTTACGAAAGAACTTGGGCTTTACGGCGATTGCGCTGGTCATGCTGGGGATTGGTATCGGGGCCAATACGATGATGTCCAGCATCGGCGACTGGCTGCTGTTCCTTCAGCCCAGACATGTGAAGAACTACGAGCAGTTGGCGTACTGCGATGTCCGCGCCGTGTCTGATTATACAACTTACATCACCATCCGTGACAGCGTCTTGGCCTTCAGCGATGTCATGGCTCAGAGTCGCGACGGTATCGTAGGAGATGTCACTTTAGTTCATGGACAGACGGCCTGGCACGGCAAGGTAACGTATGTTTCGTCGAACTACTTCTCTTTTTTGGGAGTCTCGCCGATCCTGGGACGGGGCTTCCTGCCCGGCGAAGACCAGCAAGGCAGCGCTGCTGCCGTGGTGCTGAGCTATCCCCTCTGGCAGCGGCTGGGGGGCGATCCGAAGCTCGTCGGCGAGTATGTGCACGTCAATGGCACTTTTTGTCAGGTTGTCGGTGTGGCGCCGCAGGGGTTTACCGGCACCTCGCTCCTGGGGCCCGGCCTCTGGGTGCCGCTGGGCAACTGGGTGTCGATGGGCAGCATCGCAGCGATTCGGATGCGGGAACAGACTCGGCCCACCAGCGCCGGGGCCGGTTGGAGCTATCCTTGGGCGCTTCATACCATCGGACGACTCAAGCCGGGCGTGAGCATGTCGGTTGCTCAGACGCAGTTGCAGGACTTGATCCCGCGGTTTCGAGAAGAGAATCCGAAAGAGTGGCCGGCGGCTGCTTCCTTTTCTCTTCGCCCGACTGACCGGATCTACCTTGATTCGATCAATATTCCGTATTTCACCCAATACAGTCTGGTCCTGATCGCCGGGTCCGTGGTCACCCTGCTGATCGTCTGCTTGAATCTGGCGAGCATGCTGATCGTGCAGGGAGCCTCGCGCCACCGTGAGATCGCCATCCGATTGGCCGTCGGCGGAGGCCGCCTGCGGATCATTCGGCAGTTGCTCGTCGAGTCTGCGCTG
>JAFGTG010000147.1 GCA_016934255.1 Sedimentisphaerales bacterium | reverse complement strand
CGGGCCGATGATCTTTGAAACGAACGAACAGGCCCTCTTCCTGGTCCCTATGGCGATTTCTCTGGGAGTGGGTACCCTGACTTCAACTCTGGTTGTGCTGATTCTGGTACCGGTCAGTTTCGTCATTGGTGAGGAGCTGGGATCGCTGAAATACCAAGGGGAACACTCTGTGAAAGATTCCATCTTACTATCAGGGGCCGGGTAAGTAAGATCGGCACGAATGCTTTTTAAGTCGTGAAAATAACTACGCCTGGAGGGATTCGAATCCTTAACCTTCGGTTCCTTAAACCAATGACTAAAAACCAAGAACTCTGAATGGACAAAGACGTATGAAACTTCACAGCCACGATGAACACTCCAGTTGACATCTAAATTCTGAAAACAAGGGATAAGTAATACTCCCGGATTGCCCTCAGACTTGGCTGAAATCGTAGCTGTCTGGCCGGAATTTTCGGAGCATATCAAGGCGGCAATGAAAGCGCTGATTCAAGCACGCAAAACGAAGGAGACATAAATGGCAGGAGCATTCTTAAAAGGAATGATGCGTCTCATGCATGACCAAATCTATGAGGAAAAAAGGGGACTTATTCTTACCACTTGGGGATAAAGGACGCACCGCTCGCATGCTCGGGCAAATTCAAAAGCACCTACCATTCTATTGCAGCAAACGAAGTACGAGCGTTCGCAACATGATAAAAATTAAACGGTGATGGGTGTTCCTTTGAGGACGAGGATAGACTAAATTGGTTAAAAACAAAGTTGTCGGGATAAACTTTTCAAAAAGGCGCAGAACAACAATATTTCAGACGACTTAGGCGCGAACAAAGGATGTCTGTCTATCAGAAAGAAGGCAACTCCAATGGTATAGTCAAGATCAGGGATAGTAATACCAGAGAGACAAGCAATACGGGAACTGAAAACCACCCAGAACTCAATTTCTACAGATACCGTCGGGCGTTGTTGTCGCCAAGCATTGAGTATGAAAAGGTCAAATTGCTGTAGTTTTTTATTTTCAAATTTGCTACGATAATATGGCATTGAGAACGCTGTGAGTATCAGCGGGAGAATTAAAGGATTAAGGAATTCCATTATGAGAAGAAGAGTTTTCATATTTGCCGTTATGACTCTGGCTTTGTCGGCGTTTGGCTGCAAGCAGAAGAAACAAGAAGGAGCCGGTGGACCAGACACCCAGGGCAGGGAAAAAATCGCCGTCGTGATTTCAACGTTGAACAATCCCTGGTTCGTCGTATTGGGTAATACGGCCAAAGAAAGAGCCGAAGAACTGGGCTATGAAGCGACCATCTTCGATTCTCAAAACGACACCGCAAAAGAGTCGGATCACTTCGAGAATATTATCGCCGGGGGCTACGGAGCAATTTTGTTCAATCCGACCGACGCCGACGGGTCCATCGCAAACGTGAAAAAAGCAAAGAAGGCGGGCATCCCCACGTTTTGCATTGACCGGGAAATCAACGCCAACGATGTGGCCGCCACACAGATATTATCCGACAATTACACCGGCTGTGTCGAGCTGGGTCAGTACTTCGTCAAAAAGATGAATCAAAAAGGCACGTACGTCGAGCTTCTGGGCATACTCGGCGACAATAACACCTGGAACCGCTCGAAAGGTTTTCACAGCGTCGTTGACAACTATCCGGAACTTAAAATGGTCGCTCAGCAGAGCGCCGAATTTGATCGTACAAAAGCGATGGACGTTTTGGAGTCGATTCTACAGGCAAATCCCGACATCGACGCGGTATTCTGCGGTAACGACGCCATGGCGATGGGAGCGTACCAGGCTCTGGCCGCGGCGGGCAAGGCGGGCAAAGTTATGGTGTTCGGATTCGACGGGGCGAAGGACGTGATTGACTCGATCCGCGACGGCAAAATCGTCGCCACGGGAATGCAGTTTCCCAAGAGGATGGCGCGGATGGCCGCCGAGCAGGCGGACGAGTACATCAAGGGCAAGAGAGATTTTCAGCAGAAGGTGCCCGTGGCCGTCGAACTCGTCACACAGGAAAATATCGCCAAATACACGGCTTACGGCAGGCAATCTGACAAGTAGTTGAATTGCCCTGCGCGCACCGGAGTAATTCATGAAGAAGGTGGGCAAGTACATCCTGACCGTTGGTGTGCTCGCGTTTTTGCTGCATCGCGGCATTTACATAGAGAACCTGGAAGACGTCAGGCAGCAACGGCGAAGGGAAGCTTTCAATGCCGCCGAGCATGCGAGGGACTTCTGGGACAATCAATTGCCAAGCGTTTTGGATAAAGCGATCGATATCAAAAAGCTCATCGAACTTTTTAACACGGACATAGCCCAGGCTATCGAACGCTACGGCAAAGCGCCAGGGGTGTCGAGGGTGTACGCCTATCTGGTGAAAGGCGAGGGTACGATCCTTACGATCGGCGGAAACGGGCTGGAAATAAGTATCGAAGAGCCTCATACGAACCCGGACGTTTTGATAGAAACCGGATCTTACATTCCGGGAAACGCCGTCCGGGATGCATCGGGCCTGGTCGATGTGAGTAAGTTTTCGGACACCATGAAATTCAACGAGATCAGCGGCGAAATTAACAAGATCGTCGTTAGAGACGTCATTAAGCCTTTCCTGGACAAAAGTCCGTCTCCGGGTAAAACGGTAACTTTTATTGGCGCGACCCAGATCGCACAGGATGCCGCTGAAGAAAAGGAGCTTCAACTTCTAAAGATCATCCCGGTCAGGCTGGAATGAGAATAATCACTAAGAGTTTTGCAAAATTGAAGGTTAGGCATATATTATTTAAGAAAATCGCCTTTCGGATTTTCTTAAAAGAATTGGGTTCTGTATGATACCCCGTCATCAAAGAAAATGTAGCGCATAGATTCGCCATGATAACAATAGCGCCAAAGCAACATCTTTTTAGAAAGAAAAAATCAATAAAACAGATTTTTTCTTTCCAAAAGTATGCCTAACCTTCAATTTTGCAAAACTCTACTAATCAATAATAAAGCAGTATGGATATGACGTTGTCTAAGACCGACAATATCGTTCTACAAGCCAGGAGCATAAGCAAAGCGTTCGGCGGCATCAAAGCCCTTGACGGGGTCAGCCTGGACATTCATGCGGGCAAGGTCAACGCCATCGTGGGAGAGAACGGCGCGGGCAAATCAACGCTGATGAAAATCCTCTCCGGCGTATATCGGGACTACGAGGGGCAGATTGTTCTGGATGGTAAACCGGTCACCTTTGCCCATCCGAGGCAAGCACAGGACAACGGCATTGCAATTATTCATCAGGAATTAAATCTGATCCCGTACCTCAGCGTTGCCGAGAATGTCTTTCTGGGCAGGGAGTTCGTCGGCCTGACCGGTCTGATTGACACCCGCGCGATGCACCGGGAAACGACGAAGATATTGGAAAGGCTCGATCTGTATATAAATCCCCGGGTCGCGGTTTCCGCTCTGAGGGTAGGTCAGCAGCAGGTTGTCGAGATCGCGCACGCCCTGTCGTTGCACGCCCGTATTGTAATCATGGACGAACCTACGTCCGCAATCAGCAAACACGAAATCGAGGTCCTTTTCGGCCTGATACGATCGCTAACGGCTCAGGGGGTCGCCATTGTTTACATCACCCACAAGCTGGATGAACTTTTTCAGATCGCCGATACGGTGACGGTCCTGCGCGACGGAAGGCTCGTCGGTTCCAGCGCCATCGAGGACGTCACGCATGATGACATCGTACGAATGATGGTCGGAAGAAACATGCAGGATTTCTTCGTAAAGGCCAACGCGGCAAAGCCACGGGACGTTCTGGGTGTTCGAGATATCTGCCTTGCTCATTCGAGGCGCCGGGACGACTACGTTGTGGATCATGTCAGTTTCGAAGTCAAGGCCGGCGAAGTTCTGGGCTTGTTTGGATTGATGGGCGCCGGCCGGACCGAGCTTTTAGAAACGATCTTCGGGCTTCATCCCAAGCGCTCGTCGGGAAAAATTATTTTGGATGGGCGCAAGGTTGAGATCAAATCGCCAACCGACGCAATCGGTCTCGGGATAGGTTTTGTAACCGAAGACAGAAAACTGGAAGGTCTGGTTTTGGACATGTCCGTCGCAGAAAACATCAGCTTAGCGAGTCTGGAGCAGACGGAACGGTTCGGCTTTCTAAGCGGCGCGGTTGGGAATCGGCTTGCGCAAAACTATGTCGAGCGATTGCGAATCAAGACGCCGTCCGTCAAGCAGATCGTCGAGAACCTCAGCGGGGGCAACCAGCAGAAGGTCGTGATCGCCAAGTGGCTGGCAACGAATCCTCGCGTCCTGCTCCTGGACGAGCCGACCCGAGGGATCGACATCAACGCCAAAAACGAAATGTATCGACTGATTAGCGAGCTGGCCCAGGAAGGCCTTGCCATCGTGATGGTCTCCTCGGAACTCCCGGAAATCATAGCGATTGCAGATCGAATTATTGTATTGTCCGAAGGAAGAAAAACGGCGGAGTTCCCACATTCACAGGCCACGGAAGAGGTGATTATGAAGGCGGCGATCCCGAAAAGTTTTCATTTTCAGCATTCTTCAAATGGTTAGGATGTTCGTATGCTTGAGTTAAAAAGCCAAAAGGAGATTTTTGTTCGATTCCAATCGCTCCTGGCGCTCTTATTGATGGTCGTCATCTTCAGTGTTTGCGCCGAAGGCTTTTTCACCAAGGATAACTTCTGGCTCGTTTTAAGGCAGGTCTCCGTCAACACATGTCTCTCCGTAGGTATGACCCTTGTGATCCTGACCGGGGGAATCGACTTGTCGGTCGGATCGACTCTCGCCCTGAGTGGAGCAATCATGGCCGGCTTGTACAAAAACGGACTGGAACTTCCCGCCTTCAATCTATTCATCGGCTTTTCTCTGCTCGGAGCGGTAATAGCCGGATTGATGACGGGTTCTTTGCTGGGCTTTTTTAACGGCTTGATGATTACCCGTTTCAAGATTCCTCCCTTTGTCGCGACATTGGCGATGTTGACCATCGCCCGTGGCCTGACGGAGCTTTGGACCGGCGGAGCGGCCATCACCGGACTTGGAGAGACCTTCGGATTCCTGGGAACGGGCTGGTTCCTTGGCATACCCGTCCAGGTCTGGACCAGCGCATTGATTGTCATAATTGCCGTGGTCTTGTTAAGGAAAACAAGATTCGGTCGATACGTTTACGCTGTCGGGGGAAACGAACGGGCCGCAACACTCTCCGGCTTGAACGTAAACAGAATTAAACTTCTGGTCTATGCGTTGGCCGGCACGCTTTCGGCTGTAGGAGGACTGATTGTAACCTCAAAACTGAATTCCGCGACGCCAACGGCCGGCGATGGTTACGAGCTTGATTCGATTGCCGCCGTGGTTATCGGGGGAACGTCGCTGTCCGGCGGAAAAGGCTCGGTGTTTGGCACGATCCTGGGGGCGTTGATCATCGGCGTTCTAAACAGCGGCCTTATCATCCTCCGCGTCCCGCCTTTTTGGCAAAAGGTGATAAAAGGTTTCGTGATTCTTTTAGCCGTCGCCATTGACAAGCTGAATTCGAAAGAACAGTAAAATAGTTAAAGGAGAAAAATGATGAAAGTTCTACAAAACAAATTCGCAATTCTTTTACCGGCAATCTTTTTTGCAGGCGTTGCCGTTGGTGCGCCCATTCTCGCGTTTCCAGGCGCCGAAGGATACGGACAATATACCGTTGGAGGCAGAGGCGGCAAGGTATTCGAAGTGACGAACCTGAATGATTCCGGTGAAGGCAGCCTTCGCGCCGCGGTGGAAGCGGAAGGACCACGAACCGTTGTTTTCAGGGTCTCAGGTACAATAGACCTCAAAAGTAATTTAGCGATTCGCCATCCTAATATCACCATAGCCGGACAAACCGCCCCGGGAGATGGGATTTGTATTAAAAGATACCCATTATCGATTGGCGCCGACGAGGTCATCGTTCGGTATATAAGCGTACGGCTGGGAGATGAGTCGGGTGTTGATGCAGATGCCGTTTCAAGCAGATACAACAAAAACCTCATCATTGACCACGTGTCGGCAAGCTGGAGTGTTGATGAGGTGATGTCTATTTACCATAACGAGAACGTTACGGTTCAATGGTGCTTAATTGCGGAAAGCCTGTATCAATCCAATCATGTCAAAGGTCATCATGGATTTGGAGGTATTTGGGGATCGAATTACGGCACCTACCATCATAACCTGCTGGCGCATCACTCCAGCCGAAATCCCCGTTTCGCTTCGGGATGCGGACATACGGATTATCGAAATAACGTGTTATACAACTGGGGGTATCAAAGCTGCTATGGAGGTGAAAAACAGCAGCGAGGGAATCCTAAATTTGATTTCTCCAGGATCAATATGGTCGCCAATTATTATAAGCCGGGACCTGCAACCCGCCCCGGTGAGTGCTCGTACCGTATAGCTGAACCTTCGGCACGCGAAGGAGACGGTGGATTCGGCCAATGGTATATTGCAGATAACGTTGTTGAGGGCAATGCCGCCGTCTCGGCCAATAATTGGGATGGCGGTGTTCAACCTGCAGATTCAGTAGGAAAATTTAAGATGGATGAACCGTGGCCGTCCATGCCCATTAACCAGCAAACGGCAGAGCAGGCCTATCTATCCGTTCTTGAAAATGCAGGCGCTACATGTCCCAAACGCGATGCGGTTGATGCACGTATTATCGAAGAAGTTCGCAATGGTTCTGCAACCTATGAAGGGCCAAATTACAGACAAAATAATACGATGCACGATAAATCCAAAAAGAGTGGCATTATTGATTCTCAGAATGACGTTGGCGGCTGGCCCGAATTGAAAAGCTCACCAGCCCCTGCCGACTCCGACCACGATGGTATGCCCGACGATTGGGAAATTACGAAAGGTCTTAATCCCAATAATGCCGCTGACGGGAACAAGGTTGCGGCCGATGGCTACACCCTGCTGGAAAAATATCTAAACCGTATTGTACTGAACACTCCGGTAAAAAATATTCGAATGAAGCGCAAATCAGACGGCGTTACTGAAATCCATCCCGGGGCGTCTAACGCGTTTCGCAAACCACGTGTTATCGTCACAAGCGATGGAGAGATTGATGACGAGTGTTCCATGGTCCGGTTCCTCCTCTATGCCAATGAATGGGACATCGAAGGCATCATCACCTCGAGCTCGCAATACCACTGGCAGGGACACAACTGGGCCGGCGATGACTGGATCCAGCCATACCTGGATGCCTACGCGCAGGTCTATCCGAATCTGGTGAAGCATGACCGCCGGTACCCCGCACCGGAATTCCTGCGGGCCCGCACGCATCTCGGAAACGTGAGGGCAGAGGGCGAAATGGATGCGGTCACCGCTGGCTCGCAACACATTGTCAAGGTCCTTTTAAATGAATCGGACGACCGTCCCGTCTGGCTCCAGGCCTGGGGCGGTCCCAACACCATCGCCCGCGCCTTGAAGACCATCGAAGAAAAGCATCCGGAAAAAATGGCTGAGGTCGCCAAGAAGATCCGCTTCTACTTCATCTGGGAGCAGGATTCCACCTATCAGGACTACATTCGGCCGCAGTGGGGCAAGTATAACGTCCCCACGATCATCTCTGACCAGTTTGTAGGGATTGCGTACCATTGGAACAAGATCATCCCGGAGGAGAAACACAGATTCTTTGCGGGTACGTGGATGAAGGAGAACATCCTGCAAGGCCATGGTCCGCTATGCGCTTTGTACAAGGCACATGATGATGGGCGTTTCCGGTCCGAGGGCGATTCCCCGTCGTTCCTTCACACGATACCGACCGGGTTGCGAAGCATAGAATCGCCCGATTGGGGCGGTTGGGGCGGTCGTTATATTCGCGTCCGTGACAATACGTGGCTCGATCCGGTCCGCGAGCCGGGCTACCAATACCCCGCGGGCCGATGGTTCACCGGTTCGGCCTGGGGACGCACCCGCCTCAAGAAGGAAATCCCGAACGACGCGGAATTGGTCGCCTATCTCAAACCGATGTGGCGCTGGATTGACGTATTCCAAAACGATTTCGCAGCGCGAGCCGACTGGTGCGTGAAGTCTTACGATGAAGCCAATCACCAGCCGGTCGTCAAGCTGGCCCATGCCCATGATCTGAAGGTCCGGCCCGGAGAAAACGTCTTGCTGAGTGCAAAGGGAACTACCGATCCGGATGGGGACGAATTGGCGTTTCATTGGTGGCAGTACCGGGAAGCTGGATCCTACGACGGGGCCATCGAAATCCGGGAGGCCGGGAAACAGGATGCCTCGTTCACGGTGCCCGATGCTGCCAGCAAAGGGAAAACCATCCACGTCATCTGCGAGGTCACGGATGCCGGCACGCCCCCGCTGACCAGGTATCAGCGGGTTGTGGTTGAGATACTGAAATAAAATAGCATAATTAAATTCTTAAGTCATTGGATGTCCGAGAAGATATATCCTAAATCAGAAATTTTGTCGTTGGGAGTCGCTAAAAGACAATGACCGATATTGAGCTGGAAATCAAGTCGATCCAATATCGGATCAGACTGCTTAAATACATCAAGATGGCGGGAGCCGGTCATACCGGCGGGAGCCTGTCCTGTGTGGATATTCTGAATGTGCTTTACAACCGCATGTTGAACGTCTCACCGGAAACATTTAACGATCCCGAACGCGACCGTTATATCCAGAGCAAGGGGCATTCTGTCGAAGCCTTGTATGTCGTGTTGGCGGATCGTGGTTTTTTTCCGGAAGAGGATCTGAAAACCTTTTATGGTTATGGTTCCCACTATACGGGCCATCCGACACGGAAAGTCAACGGTGTCGAGCACAACACCGGTGGACTGGGTCATGGCTTGGCCTTTAGTGTAGGGGTCGCGTTGGCCGGTAAGATAGATCATGCGACTTATCGTGTGTTTACCTTGCTGGGTGATGGGGAACTGGCGGAAGGGTCCAACTGGGAATCCCTGATGGCGGCCGCTCATTATCATCTGGACAATCTGTGCATTATCATTGACCGCAACACGTTGCAACTGACGGGTCATACCGAAGAGTTGTGCGGGCTGGAGCCGCTGGTACAAAAATTGGAGGCCTTCGGCGGTCAGGTACGAACGGTTGACGGCCATAATATAACGGCCTTAACAGAGGTGCTAAGTAAGCTCCCGTTTACAGAGAATAAACCGAGTATCATTATCGCCAAGACGGTTAAGGGCAAAGGGATCAGCTTTATGGAGAACAATCCTAAGTGGCATCATGGCGTGCCCGACGACCGTCAATACGAGCAGGCCCAACAAGAATTAGCGGCGACACTGGCGGAGGGCAAATCATGAGTTTTACGCCGGGTGCGGAATTGGGCAAAGCCAACCAGGAAGTCTTTTCGAAAACCTTGCTGACGCTTGCAAAGGAGAATAAAAACATCCTGGTCGTCACCAGCGACTCGCGGGGATCGGGAAAGCTGATGCCCTACGCGGAGGCTGTGCCCGAGCAACTGATTGAGGTGGGCATCGCCGAACAGAATTTGGTGGGTGTGGCCGCGGGATTAGCTTCTACGGGAAAAATCGTCTTTGCCGTATCCCCGGCCAGCTTCTTAACGGCTCGCGCTTTGGAGCAGATCAAGAACGACGTGTGCTACTCGGATCAGCCGGTCAAGCTGATCGGCATCAGTGCCGGCGTAAGCTACGGCGCCTTAGGTTCGACGCATCATGCCATCCATGATATCGCCGTGTTGCGGGCCATTCACAATATCACCATTATTGTGCCTGCGGATAATCTGGAAACCGCCGAAGCTGTTAAGGCCGCTGCGACGATGTCTCATCCCGTCTATCTCCGCTTCGGTAAACGTCCCATTCCTCACTTACATCCTTCTGATACTCCTTTTGAAGTCGGCAAAGCCCTCCGGATTCGCGACGGCAGGGACATCACCTTCATTGCCACGGGTGAAACTGTCTATCCGGCGCTCAAGGCCGCTGAGGAGTTGGAACAGTCCGGTTATTCTTGTCGCGTCATCAGTATGCATACGATCAAGCCTTTGGATTCTGAAGCCGTGATACGAGCCGCTAAAGAGTGTCGCGCGATGGTGACAGTGGAAGAGCATCATACATCGGGCGGACTCGGAGAGGCCTGCGCGGCAATACTTTTGCAAGCGAATATAAACGTCCCTTTCAAGATTACGGGTATCCCCGATGAATACACCATGACCGGAAATCAGTTGGACATCTTTAACCATTATGGTCTTACCGCCCGAGGGCTTGCCCGAACGGCGAAAGCCCTGCTTAGGGATGAATGAATATGAATGAAAGCTATGTTTTGGCCGTCGATCAAGGGACCAGTGCAACAAAAACGGTGGTGTTCGATGCACAGAGCCGAATCGTTGCGAAGGCGACGGAACCTCTGACATCCTATTTTCCGCAGCCGGGCTTTGTGGAGCAGGATCCTTTGGAAATCTATCAGAATGTAATTGCTTCGGTGAAATCTTGTCTCGAACGATTTCAAGAAGCGGTTTCCAACGATCTGACTCAAATCAAAACCTGCGGCATTTCCAATCAAAGGGAGACCTTCCTTCTGTGGAACGATTCAGGCCGGCCATTATGTAATGCGATTGTCTGGCAATGCAAACGATCGATAGAAATCTGCAACCGTCTGAAAACGTCAGATTCAGAAAAAGAAGTCAATGACAGGACCGGGTTGATTATCGATCCTTACTTTTCCGGAACCAAGTTGATCTGGCTTTGCCAAAACGATCCTGCAATAAAGAATGCCATAGAAGCAGGAAAGGCATTTTTTGGCACTATAGACACCTGGCTTTTGTTTAAGCTCACCAAGGGCCAAAGCTATTTCACGGATTATACAAACGCCTGCCGCACACTTTTTTTCAACATCAACGGCCTCCAGTGGGATGCCTGCCTTTTAGATAAATTCGGTGTACGTAATCTGAATCTTCCACAGCCGCAACCTTCCTCATACCCATACGGTGAATCTGATTTTGAGGGACTCTTTCCGGAGAAAATCAACATATCGGCGATGATCGGTGATTCGCACGCCGCCGCTTTCGGTGAAGGCTGCTTCTCGGCCGGCACGGCGAAGGCGACCATGGGCACCGGCTCGTCGATTCTCCTCAATACCGGCTCCGAGAAAGTCCAATCTCAAAAGGGAATGGTGACCACGATTTGCTGGAGTTTGCCTGGTAGAGTCGATTACGCCCTGGAAGGCATTATCGTAACCTGCGGCGCCACGATTAACTGGTTGCGCGACAAGCTGGGATTGTTCGTCAACGCTCGCCAAACACAGCAAATGGCCTTATCCGTTAAAGATAACAATGGTGTGTACCTGGTCCCCGCCTTTAGTGGTCTTGGCGCACCTCACTGGAAAATGGACGCCAGAGCCGCGATTCTCGGCCTGACTTTCGACTGCGATAAAAACCATATTGTCCGCGCCGCTCTGGAATCAATCGGATACCAGATAAAGGACGTCATCGCCGCCATGGAACAGGATAGCGGAATCAAGCTGGAGGAATTGAAGGTGGACGGGGGTATTACCGCTAATCGGTTTGTCATGCAGTTCCTGGCCGACCTGTTGGCCACTCGCGTGGTCAATATCGGAATCGAAGAGGTCTCTGCTTTGGGCGCGGCCTACTTAGCCGGGCTTCAACAGGGCATCTTCCAGGATGTCGATCAATTGAAGAGTCTAAGTATCGATAGAAAACAGCTTTGCCCCAATGCCGACGCTAAGGATGCTTACGTTTCGTACGAGGGCTGGAAAAAAGCGGTACAACAACTTACATAGGGAATCCACCGAAGGCGGAGAATGATGGAATGAAAATGCCAAAGGTTCGGAAAGTTGTGTTGCGGATCACACCCTCTCGATCATACACGCGAGGTCTTCTGCGAGGCATCGCCAAGTACTCTCGTACCTAAGGTCTCTGGGCGTTCTATCGGCCGATAGATTACAGAGAGCCTAAAGGTAAGGAAAGATTATTACCACGGTTGAAGGCCTGGGAACCAGACGGCATTTTGACGCGTGAACCTCATAAGATAGAAAACATTACTGCGATGGGAGCGCCTACCATTTCCTGCCCATATACCAGAGAGTAAATCCCAGGCATAACCAACATAATGACCGACCATGTCAGTGGTGGCAAAACGGG